>JAJAZH010000051.1 GCA_026785815.1 Ramlibacter sp.
CCCCGGCCAGAGCGCCACCGTCACCGCGTCGACGATGTTCTGCGGCCCGTCGGCCTGCAGCGACGTGGCGGGACGCATGGCGCAAGTCAGCACCACCGGTTTCGCCGGCGCCAGCAACGCGTGCAGCAGGTACGCGGTCTCCTCCAGCGTGTCGGTGCCGTGGGTGACCACCAGGCCCTGCACGTCGTCCTGCGCCAGCCAGTGGGCGCAGCGCAGCGCCAGCCGGGACCAAAGCGCTTCGTCCATGTCCTTGCTGTCGACCTGTGCCACCTGTTCGCTGGCCAGCGGCAGCCCATGCAGCGAGGCAATCGCGGCCAGCAACTGCTCGATCCCGAGCTGGGCGGCGCTGTAGCCGAGGTTGTCGGTGCTGCTCTCCGACCTGCCAGCCAGCGTGCCGCCGGTGCCCAGCACCACAATTTTTCTGCGGTTCACTTGCCAACTTTCAAAAACTGGTTAAAAATACAGTCACTGGATATTAAGACAGCCCGCGCCACCTTCAGGAGCCGCACGATGATCGAAACGCCCAAACTGACGGCCCGTCAGCAGCAGATTCTGGACCTGATCCAGAGTGCCATCGCGCGCACCGGCGCACCGCCGACGCGGGCCGAGATCGCGGCGGAGCTGGGATTCAAGTCGGCCAACGCGGCCGAGGAGCATCTGCAGGCGCTGGCGCGCAAAGGCGTGATCGAGCTGGTCAGCGGCACCTCGCGTGGCATTCGCCTGAACGGCGAAACCCTGCGCAGAATCAACGAGTCGAGGAACAACCAGTTCTCGCTGCCCTTGCAAGGCCTGGCGCAACTGGCACTGCCGCTGATCGGGCGGGTCGCTGCCGGCTCGCCGATCCTGGCGCAGGAACATGTCGACCAGACCTACTACGTGGAGAACACGCTGTTCCAGCGCCGGCCCGATTACCTGCTCAAAGTCCGCGGCATGTCGATGCGAGACGCCGGAATCATGGATGGCGACCTGCTGGCCGTGCAGGCCACCAAGGAAGCCAAGAACGGGCAGATCGTGGTGGCGCGGCTGGGCGACGACGTGACAGTCAAGCGCTTCCGCCGCAACAAGCACCTGATCGAACTGCACGCCGAAAACCCGGATTACCAGACCATCATCGTGGAGCCTGGTGAGCCGTTCGAGATCGAGGGACTCGCGGTCGGCCTGATCCGCAACACCATGCTGATGTAGCCGCCCGACAGTCCCCGGTCGCCGCAGGTGGCGGGCGTATGGCGCAGCAAGCTGCCATCACCCTGCGGCCGGCCTTTCCAGCAATCCTGCCTGTGGTCAGTCTTTCACAGGAGCATTCATCATGGGTATCACGTTGTTGGCCTTGCACGGGCTGTTCGCGCCGCTGCAGCAGTGGGTCGGCTGGCTGACCAGCGCGCCGGCGCCGCAGCGTCCACGGCTGCGCTCCCACGCAGTGCGGGCGCCCCAGCCAGCGGCCCTGAGGCGGGCCGCTGGCCGCACCCATCCCTCATGGCCACCGGCGACGCGGGCCGCCACCCTGCCTTCCTGCCGGCCGTCGGGTCGGGTCCGCGTGGTCCGGGTTGTCGATGCGCTGCAGGCGCCCGCCAGCGCCGGCCGCATGGTGATTTCAGGTCGCATGGCTGACGTCTGCGCCGAGCTGGACCGGATGGTGGCGATCGAAGCCGACCGGCCCGGATAAGGCCTGCGGTTCATGCCGGCGCGGTTCATGCCGCGCGGTCAGGCTGCAGCACCCGGCTGCGCCGGCGACTTCAGGCCTTGGCGCCCATCAGGTATTCGCTCTTGCCGAGTTCGACTCCGCAGTGGCGCAGGATCGCGTATGCGGTAGTGACGTGGAAGAACAGGTTGGGCAGGGCCAAGTTCAGCAGGTAAGCCTCGCCCTTCATGGTTCGCGTGCCCTCGCGGCCGACCGGGAAGGTGATGTCCTTGTCCTCGCAGCCGTCGACCTGCGCGCGCGGCACGCTGTCGAGATAGGCCAGCGTCTTGCGAACCCGCTCCTTCAGTTCCTCCAGGGTGCTCTCGTTGTCTTCGAATTTCGGCGCCTCCTGGCCGGCCAGCCGGGCCAGGCCGTTCTTGCTGGCGTCGCAGGCGATCTGCACCTGGCGCCGGAACGGCAGCATGTCGGGCGCGAGCCGGTAGTCGACCAGCACCGCCGGGTCGAACTTCTTGGCGTCGGCATGGGCCTGCGCCTTGTCCAGGAAGTGGCTCAGGTTGCCCAGCATGTTCCTGAAAACCGGAACGCTGGCGGAATACATCGAGATCGTCATGGAGTCACCTTGCGAAGCGGGGATTGAAAGACCGACATGCTAGCGGCTTGCGCGCCGTCGCACTATTTCACGGTTGGCGCTCAAGGCACAATTGGGTGCATGAACGTTGTGATTCTTGACGACTACCAGGACGCAGTTCGCAAGCTCCAGTGCGCGTCCAAGCTGGAGGCCTATCCGGCCAAGGTCTACACCAACACAGTCAAGGGCATCGGCCAGCTTTCGGTGCGGCTGCGCGATGCCGACATCATCGTGCTGATCCGCGAGCGCAGCCACATCAGCCGCCAGCTGGTCGAGAAACTGCCGCGGTTGCGGATGATCTCGCAAACCGGGCGCGTCGGCAGCCACGTCGACCTCGAGGCCTGCACCGAGCGCGGCATCGCCGTGGCCGAAGGCGTCGGCTCACCGGTGGCGCCCGCCGAATTGACCTGGGCTCTGATCATGGCGGCGATGCGGCGGCTGCCCCAGTACATCTCCACCCTCAAGCACGGGGCCTGGCAGCAGTCGGGCATGAAATCCGCATCGATGCCGGCCAATTTCGGTCTCGGCATGGTGCTGCAGGGCAAAACGCTCGGCATCTGGGGCTACGGCAAGATCGGCCAGCTGGTGGCTGGCTACGGCAAGGCATTCGGCATGAACGTGCTGGTGTGGGGCCGGCAGTCGGCGCGCGACCAGGCGGCGGCTCACGGCTACCAGGCAGCGGCCAGCGCGGAAGAACTGTTCGCCGAAAGCGACGTCCTGAGCCTGCACCTGCGGCTCAACGAGGAGACCACCGGGATCGTGACGCTCGAGGACCTGGGCCGCATGAAACCGACGGCGTTGCTGGTCAACACCTCGCGCGCCGAGCTGGTCGCGCCGGAGGCGCTGATCGCAGCGCTCAATCGCGGCCGGCCCGGCATGGCCGCCATCGACGTGTTCGAGAGCGAGCCGATTCTGCAGGGCCATGCGCTGCTGCGGCTGGAAAATTGCATCTGCACGCCGCACATCGGCTATGTCGAGCTGGACAGCTACGAGCTGTACTTCGGCGCGGCCTTCGACAACGTGTCGAATTTCATCCGCGGCATGCCGAGCAACATCGTGAATCCCGGCGCGCTCCAGGTGCGTCGCTGATCCGGGAATCAGCCGCCGTGGCCGTTTCATGACCGCCACCCCCGGCAGCGCCCGGTCGCCGCGGGACCCGGCGTTGCCGGCCGTGCTCTGGGCCCTGCTGTTCGGCAACTTTGTCATCGGCACCGGCGTGATGCTGGTGCCGGCCACCCTCAACGAACTCGGCAGCTCGCTGCAGGTGTCGGTCGCGACAGCCGGCCAGCTGATCTCGGCGTCGGCGCTGGTGATGTGCATCGGTGCGCCGCTGTTCGCCGCCGTGGTGGCCGGCTGGGACCGGCGGCGCCTGCTCGCGCTGTCGATGGTCTGGTTCGGCGCGCTGCACCTGCTGTGCACGCAGATGCCGAGCTTCGCCGCCCTGCTGCCGGTGCGCATGCTGGCGGTGATCGCCCCGGCGATCTTCACGCCGCAGGCGGCCGCCTGTGTCGGCTTGCTGGTGCCGGCCGCGCAGCGAGGCCGCGCCATCACCTTCGTGTTCATGGGCTGGTCGGTCGCATCGGTGCTGGGAATGCCGCTGGGCGCGTTCATCGGCGGGCTGTTCGGCTGGCGCAGCGCCTTCGCGGTCGTGGGCCTGCTCAGCCTGGTCAGCGCAGCCTGGGTCTGGCGCGCGATGCCTGACGGCGTCAAGCCGGCAGCGCTCACCCTGGCCGACTGGAAGGAAACATTGCGCTCCCGCGCTCTGATGCTGTGCATCGGCGTGACGGTGCTGTTCTCGGCTGGCCAGTTCGTGCTGTTCTCCTATTTCGCGCCTTACTACAAGCAGGCGATCGACATCACCCCGGTGCAGCTGAGCCTGCTGTTCGTCTGGTTCGGCGCGTTCGGCTTCATCGGCAACATGCTGATGTCGAGAAACATCGAACGCATCGGCGCGCACCGCGCCGTGATGATCGCCATCGCGTCGATGGCGCTCAGCCTGCTGGTCTGGCCACTGGGGACCAGCCTGCTGCTGGCGGCGCTGGTCTCGGTGCCGTGGGCGCTGGGCTGCTTTTCGTCCAACTCGGCCCAGCAGGCGCGGCTGGTCGGGATCGCGCCGGCACTGGCTTCCGGATCGATCGCGCTGAACTCGTCGGCCATGTACGCGGGACAGGCACTTGGAGCAGGCAGCGGAGGCGCGCTGATCGCGCGGGGCCAGATGGAGATGTTGCACTGGGCCGGCTTCGCCCTGCTGCTGCTGGCGATGGCGGTCAGCGCGTGGGCCGCGAGCTTTCGCACTTCGCACCGGACCACCCCGTAAACATTCCAGCGCAGCGGATGCCGCAACCGCTGGCGGCCCTGGCCTACTTCAGGTCGGGTTTGTCGATGTCGGCGGAGCCCGGCTCCGACACTTCGAAATCGACCTGGCTGTCTTGCAGTGGCAGCGATTCGCTCTCTGGAGGGCCGCTCAAACCCGTGAGGTCGATGTCCAGGCCAAGCCGCGGCGAAGGCCTCGGCATGGTCGGATCCGGATAGTCGTCGGTCCGGGTCTGCGGCCCGCTGTCATCGCCCAGCACCGAGTCGATTTCGATCGGCTGCTCGCTCAATGCCAGCGGCTCGATCCCGGACGCACTGGACGCCAGCCGCTCGGCATCGTCCCAGTGCCGGCTTTCAGCCGCGGCCGAAAGCGGTTGCAGCGAGGTTTCGCCGAAGCTCGATTTCTGCGAATCCGAAACCGCCCATGTCTCACCCGGCGAGCCGGCGCTGTCCACCACCTCCCGGCCCAGGTTGTAGAGCAAAACCAGTTCGCGATAGGCCTCCAGGTCGAACGGCTTGTTGCCCTCGGCCATGCCGGGCTTGCGGAAAATCGACTCCTCGATCACCTCCATCACCTTGGGCGACGGCCACAACGCCGAGATCCGCGACAGGGCGCGGGGATAGTCCTCCAGGCCGCCGCTGCGGGTCGGAGTGCTGTCGTAGGACGGCACTTCGGCATTGAAGACGCGGTGAAAATCGGTGCGCAGCAACTCGTAGTCGCCGCGCCGCTTGAGTCCGCGGTAGATGGCGAGCAGGTCGAGCCAGACCAGGGCGCTGGTCTCCTCGTGGTTGTGGATGTGGTTCTCCAGCAATTCGATGGCCTGTTCGGTCTGGCCCAGCGACATGAAGAAGTCGGCCTGCTGCTGGATGTCGACCAGTTCCTCGGCCTTCACCATGCGCATGCTGGCCACCTGGCTGGACACGAAACCGGTCTGGTACGGCGAGCTGGGCGGCGGCTCGGCGGCCCGCACCGCAGCCGCGACCGGCCGCACTGCCAGCACCGGCGGCGCTTTCTGCACCTTCTGCGCCTTCTGCACCGGCGGCGCCGGCACGGCCGCGTAGACCGGAACCGGGGGCCGCGCCGGCGCCTTCAGGCTGTCGAACATCGACTCGTCGACGCGCAAGTCCATGCTGGAGGGACGCCCGGAAGCCGCGACCGGCGCCGGGG
>JAJAZH010000052.1 GCA_026785815.1 Ramlibacter sp.
AGGTCACCAGCGCGGCGGCGCTGGTCGGCCGCCTGCGCCGCGAATACGTGCAAGCCCGCGAGCGGCTTGCGGTGGCGCGAACGGGCGTTTGATAGCAGGCATCAGCTCGAAGCTGGCGCGTGCCTTGCGATGTCTTCGATGAAAAGCGCCCGCCGGAGCAGAGTGGCGGCATGATTCATTCGCATATCCTCTTTGCGCGAGCTACATTACGTTAGGTCTCACATGACAGGCGGGTACCACTACAAAGTCCGCGTTCTCGTACGTCATCCGAGCATGTCGGTCGACGAATTGACTCGCTTGATGGGGGAACCGCCAGACCATTCAGGGCCGCGGGACGGCAGTATCGGATCGGTGTCGTTTTGGTCGCGACTTTCTGACACTTCGGGTAAGCGAAACTTCTTCTCGGAAGTCGCCGATGGAGTGTCCTGGTTGGAGGCTGGGCGCCACGGAGTCCAGACCGTCGTGGGTACAGGCGGGAGCGTCGAGGTCATCGTTCAACTGCCTGGCCAAAGAAATATTGGAGATTCTTTGACTCCCGAGGAAATGGCTCGTGCTGCTGCCTTGGGTGTCTCACTGGGCATTGAGGTATTTCCCAACATGAGGAGTCTGGGCGGTGAGACCTAAACCCGGCACTCAACACGGACGTCCTCGCGGCACGCATTGGCTACTCAGTTGCAGTAGAGGGCCGTGAGGTGATCGAAGGAGCTCTCGAAACCATCAGAGAACATCATCCTGGCGAAACTGGATGGATCGAAAGCGCAGGTGAGTCTTAACATGAGTACTGCCATGCTAATTTCGGCATTGGTTCCGCATGGAAAATAAAGCCTGTCACGCGACAGACCTAAGCCTTGCATCGAACCGACGCCTCGTGGCGCAGTTGATGGCAATCGCTGACGCGAGGTGCACCCAGTGAAATTTGAATGGGATTCTGGCAAGGCTGCAGGCAACCTCAATAAACACGGCGTTAATTTCGACGAAGCTGCAACGGTCTTTCTCGATCAGCTGGCTGTGTCGGGCCCTGATCCAGACCACTCCATCGGAGAGTCCCGGTACATCACCTTTGGAATTTCAAGCCTCGGCCATCTCCTGGCCGTCTCGCATACGTACCGTCAAGGCGCTATCCGGTTGTTCAGTGCAAGGCGCGTCACTCGCTTGGAAAGGAAGATTTATGAAGAAGGTTAAGGACGAAATGCGTGCCGAGTACACCCGCTCTGACTTCGCAAGTCTGGAACGAGGCAAGTTTTACAAGGATGCGGCGAAAGGCACTTCCGTGGCGTTGCTCGATCCGGTGGTGGCAAAGGCGTTTCCGACTTCAGAGGCCGTCAATGAGGCTTTGCTTGGCCTCCTTGCGCTCACAGAACAAACAGCCCGCATCACAGGTCGCTCCAGGGCAACGCCTCGCAAGCGGGCCGCCCCGTAAAGCTAGGGCGAAGCTCAGTGGTCGTCCGCCAGCCCGTAGCTGAGCGTGCTGGCGCGGCCCCAGAACACGCGGTACATGTTCACCGTGTCAACGATGATCACCGGCAGCGTGATCGCCACTCCGACAAAGATGAAGACCAGCGACTCGTGCGCCGCCGCCGCCTGCCAGACGGTCAGCCGGTCGATCACGATGTACGGATAGATGCGACTTCTGAGTTTTCAGAATTGACTGAAAACTCGGAAGGGTACTGGATGGATAAACAGCTAAGATGCTCGCATGTCCGAAGTCCGCGTGCCTGTCGAAGCGATCAAGGGCCGGGGCGCGGCCAGCCGCTTGCCGCACCGGTTCGAGAAAGAAGAGCGGCTGGATGTCGACGATGGCTGGGGCACGCTGGCGGACCGTCTTGCAGAGGGCCTGGCGCAGGCGGCGCCGATGCCGACCGAGGTGATCTGGGAGGACGCCAAGAGCATCATCAGCTCCAACGATTCGCCCGATATCTACTTCGACCGCTCGATCAACCCCTACCGCGGTTGCGAGCACGGCTGCATCTACTGTTATGCGCGGCCGACCCACAGCTACCTGAACCTGTCGCCCGGGCTCGACTTCGAGACCAGGATCATTGCCAAGCGCAATATCGCCGCGGTGCTGCGTTCGGAGCTGTCGAAGAAGGGCTACCAGCCGCGCGGGCTGGCGCTCGGAACCGCAACCGACTGCTACCAGCCGGTCGAACGCGACCTGCGCCTGACCCGTTCGGTGATCGAGTTGCTGCACGAAAGCCGGCACGCATTTTCAATGGTGACCAAGTCCAGCGGGGTCGAACGCGACCTCGACCTGCTGGCGCCGATGGCGGCGCAGAACCTGGTTGCCGTCTACGTGACGCTGACGACGCTCGATCCCGAACTCACGCGCAAGCTCGAGCCGCGCGCCGCGGCGCCGCATCGGCGCCTGCGCACCATCCGGACCCTGGCCGAGCATGGCATTCCGGTGGGGGTGAGCCTGGCGCCGCAGATTCCGTTCCTGACCGAAGACATGGAGCAGGTGCTTGAGGCCGCGTGGGAGGCCGGCGCGCGCAGCGCCTTCTATCACGTGCTGCGTCTGCCCTGGGAGGTGAGCCCGCTGTTCCGGCAATGGCTGGAGCAGCACTACCCGCAGCGTTCGGCGCGCATCATGGCCCGGGTTCAGGACATGCGGGGCGGCAAGGATTACGACAGCAGTTTCGCGACCCGGATGAAAGGCGCTGGTCCCTGGGCCGAGCTGATCGCCCAGCGTTTCCTCAAAGCCAGCCGGCGCCTGGGCTTCAACCGCGACCGCGTCGAACTCGATCTCGGCGCCTTCCGGCCACCCGCAGTGGCTGGGCAGACCAGCCTGTTCTGAACTGCGGGCGAAAGAAAAGCTTGCGCAAGAAAATCTAGCGCCAGAAATCTAGCGCATCACCAGCCAGCCGGCGCCCGCCAGGATCGTGAGGTAGAGCAGCATGGCGGTGACGTTGGCGGACAACTGCTGGGGCCCTGGCAGCCGCCGCAACTGCAGTTGCCAGACCCAGACCATCGGCAACAGGCCGAGGCCCGCAAGCAGCGCCGGGAACTGCCACCGCAGCAGGCTCGGCCAGCTCGGCAGCATGACGGCGCGCAGGCCCTGATCCAGCAGGTCGGCCCCGATCGGCAGTTGCTGCACCGAAATGCTGGCGGCAATCAGGGCTGCCAGCGCCAGCAGCAGCGTCGCCGCATGCTTGAGCGTGCGGCGCCAGCCGAACAGGCTGAGCACCGCGCCGCAGGCGGCTGCGATGAAGACACCGGTCAGCAGCGCGCGGCCCGTTCCGGGCCCGGCCAGGGAGCGCAGTTCACGCCACAGTGCGACGTTGCAGACGAAGCCGATCCACAGGCTCACAGCCAGGATCATCCAGCCGGGATGGGTGGCAACGCGGGTCTCGCCGGGCGCGAGGATCGATGAGTATCCTGTGGAACGGAAGAGCTTGAGGGACATTGCGGGGCATTGTCCCTGTTTCGGCCCCGCCCCGAAGAGGAAACCCGCCGCGCCGGTGGCGGCGCGTTGGCGGCGTGTTGCTTAGGCGTTGAAAAAGCCGCGCAGCTTGTCGGTCCAGCTGCCTTCGCTGGGCGAATGCTTGTCGCCGCCTTTTTTCAGCGATTCGGCCAGGTCCTTGAACAGCTTGCGCTGGTGCTCGGTCAGCTTGACCGGCGTCTCCACCGTGACGTGGCAGTACAGGTCGCCCGGATAGGACGAGCGCACGCCCTTGATGCCCTTGCCGCGCAAGCGGAACTGCTTGCCGCTCTGCGTGCCTTCGGGAATATCGATCGCCGCCTTGCCTGCCAGCGTCGGTACGTCGATCTCGCCGCCGAGCGCAGCCGTCGAAAATCCGATCGGCACGACACAGTGCAGGTCGTCGCCGTCGCGCTCGAAGATGTCGTGCTTCTTGAGCCGGATCTCGATGTACAGGTCGCCGGGCGGACCGCCGTTGGTCCCCGGCTCGCCGTTGCCGGCGCTGCGGATCCGCATGGCGTCGTCGATGCCGGCCGGGATCTTCACTTCCAGCGTCTTTTGCTGCTTGACCTTGCCCTGGCCGTGGCAGGTGGCGCAGGGCTCCGGGATGATCTTGCCGGTGCCGCGGCAGTGCGGACAGGTCTGCTGGACGCTGAAGAAACCCTGGCGCATCTGCACCACGCCCTGCCCCTGGCAGGTGGTGCAGGTCTTGGCCTGGGTGCCCGGCTTGGCGCCCGAGCCCTGGCAGGTGTCGCACGGATCCCAGGTCGGAATCCGGATCTGCGCTTCCTTGCCGTTGGCCGCTTCCTCGAGCGTGATCTCCATCGCGTACGACAGGTCGCCGCCGCGGAACACCTGGCGGCCGCGGCCGCCGGCCCCGGCGCCAGCACGGCCCTGGCCGAAGATGTCGCCGAAGATGTCGCCGAACGCCTCGGCGAAACCGCCGAAGCCTTCCGCACCGGCCGCGCCGCCCCGCATGTTGGGATCGACGCCGGCGTGCCCGTACTGGTCGTACGCGGCCCGCTTGCCGGCGTCGGAAAGCATCTCGTATGCCTCCTTCGCCTCCTTGAACTTGGCCTCGGCGCCCTGGCCTGCATCGCCCTGGTTGCGGTCGGGGTGGTGCTTCATCGCCAGCTTGCGATAGGCCTTCTTGATTTCCTCTTCCGAAGCGTTCTTCGGGACGCCCAGGACGTCGTAATAGTCTCTTTTGGTGGCCATGTTTTTCCGTCAACCAAACCCGTGGTCCGCTAGAGCAAAGCGCCGCGCTGACCGTTCTGGGGAACGAGTCGAACGCGGCGAGTTAGCGCGGCGCGCAGCGTCCGCGTCTAACCCTTCTTGACTTCCTTGACTTCGGCGTCCACCACGTTGTCGTCGACCGGCTTGGCAGAGCCGCCTTCCGCGCCGCCGCCGGTGCCGCCCGCCGCCGCCTGCGCCGCCTGGGCTGCCTGCATGTCGGCGTACATCTTTTCGCCCAGCTTCTGGCTGGCGGTCATCAGGGTGTTGTTCTTTTCCTCGATGGCGGCCTTGTCCTCGCCCTTGAGCGCTTCTTCCATGTCCTTGAGCGCGGCCTCGATCTTTTCCTTCTCGCCGGCGTCGAGCTTCTCGCCGTACTCGGTCAGGCTCTTGCGCACGCTGTGCACCGTCGCCTCGCCCTGGTTGCGGGCCTGAACGATCTCGAGCTTCTTCTTGTCGTCCGCCGCATTGAGCTCGGCGTCCTTCACCATCTTCTGGATCTCTGCTTCCGACAGGCCCGAGTTGGCTTTGATGGTGATCTTGTTTTCCTTGCCGGTGCCCTTGTCCTTGGCGCCGACGTGCAGGATGCCGTTGGCGTCGATGTCGAAGCTGACCTCGATCTGCGGCAGGCCGCGCGCCGACGGCGGGATGCCTTCCAGGTTGAACTCGCCCAGCAACTTGTTGCCGGTGGCGATCTCGCGTTCGCCCTGGAACACCTTGATCGTCACGGCCGGCTGGTTGTCGTCGGCGGTGGAGAAGGTCTGCGCGAACTTGGTCGGGATGGTCGTGTTCTTGGTGATCATCTTGGTCATCACCCCGCCCAGCGTCTCGATGCCCAGCGACAGCGGCGTCACGTCGAGCAGCAGCACGTCCTTGCGGTCGCCGCCCAGCACCTGGCCCTGGATCGCCGCGCCGACGGCGACGGCCTCGTCCGGGTTGACGTCCTTGCGCGGCTCGCGGCCGAAGAATTCCTTGACCTTCTCCTGCACCTTGGGCATGCGGGTCATGCCGCCGACCAGGATCACGTCGTGGATGTCGGAGACGGCCACCCCGGCGTCCTTGATGGCAGTGCGGCAGGGCGCGATGGTGCGCTCGATCAGTTCCTCCACCAGCGCTTCCAGCTTGGAGCGCGACAGCTTGATGCTCAGGTGCTTGGGACCGGAAGCATCGGCGGTGATGTAGGGCAGGTTGATGTCGGTCTGCGCGCTGTTGGACAGCTCGATCTTGGCCTTCTCGGCGGCTTCCTTCAGGCGCTGCAGCGACAGCACGTCCTTGGAGAGGTCGACGCCCTGGTCCTTCTTGAACTCGGCAATGATGTAGTCGATGATGCGCTGGTCGAAGTCTTCACCGCCCAGGAAGGTGTCGCCGTTGGTCGACAGCACCTCGAACTGCTTCTCGCCCTCGACGTCGGCGATCTCGATGATCGAGACGTCGAAGGTGCCGCCGCCCAGGTCGTACACGGCGATCTTGCGGTCGCCCTTTTCCTGCTTGTCCAGGCCGAACGCCAGCGCCGCGGCGGTGGGCTCGTTGATGATCCGCTTGACGTCGAGTCCGGCGATCCGGCCGGCGTCCTTGGTGGCCTGGCGCTGGGCGTCGTTGAAGTAGGCCGGCACGGTGATCACGGCTTCGGTCACGGCCTCACCCAGGTAATCCTCGGCGGTCTTCTTCATCTTGCGCAGGATGTCGGCCGACACCTGCTGGGCCGAGATCTGCTTGCCGCGGGTTTCGACCCAGGCGTCGCCGTTGTCGGCGGCCACGATTTTGTAGGGCATCAGGTCGATGTCCTTCTGCACTTCCTTCTCGGCGAACTTGCGCCCGATCAGGCGCTTGACGGCGTACAGGGTGTTGCGGGGGTTGGTGACGGCCTGGCGCTTGGCCGAGGCGCCGACCAGGATCTCGCCGTTTTCCTGGTAGGCGACGATCGACGGCGTGGTCCGCGCGCCCTCGCTGTTCTCAATGACCTTGGGCGTGTTGCCCTCCATGATGGCCACGCACGAGTTGGTGGTGCCCAGGTCGATCCCGATGATTCTTCCCATTTTCTTTCTCCTTAAGCTTGCGGCGCGATGCCAATGCGTGTCTGAGGCCTAGTTGTGGATCACTCCACCTGTTTCAAGGCTCAGGCGGGCGCTGAGACGGTGACGAGCGCCGGCCGCAGCACGCGGTCGGCAATCGAGTAGCCCTTTTGCAGGACGCCGACAACGGTGTTGGCCTCCTGATCGGCCGGCACCACCGAGATCGCCTGGTGCCGGTGCGGGTCGAAAACGGTGCCGGCGGGCGGGTTGATCTCGATCACCTTGTTGCGCTCCAGCGCCGAACGCAGCTGGCGCAGGGTGGCTTCGGCGCCTTCGCGGATGACCTGAGGCGAGGCGTCGGCCACCGCCAGGCTGGCTTCCAGGCTGTCGGCCACCGGCAGCAGGCTTTCGGCGAAGCTCTCGACCGCGAACTTGCGGGCCTTGGAGATTTCCTCGTCGGCGCGGCGCCGGGTGTTCTGCATTTCAGCCTGCGAACGCAGGTACTGTTCGGCGATCTCGCCGTTCTTGGCCTGCACTTCGGCCAGCTTGGCCTGCAACTCGGCAAAACTTTCCAGCGTCCCGGTCGGGACGTCGGTACCGTCGGTGCTCGCGTCGAGTTCGGGCGGAGGTTGCTGGGCCTCTGGGTGGTTTTTCTCAGGCATTTTTCGGTTCGGCGGTCTTGGATCGGAGCTTGAATGACACGCTGCTGGCGTGCATCTGGGGGCCACCCGGAAACTTTTCAAGGTCGGTCGAAGGGTTGTTTTTGCGAGGGTTTTTTTGCGCGGCCAGGCCGCGCCACCCGCAGCCGGCCAGCCGGCCAGCCGGCCAGCGGATCAGCAACAGTCGCGGCCTGGCCGGGCTGGCGGTCCGGCGCCCGCAGGCACCGCAGCGTCAGTGGGAGTCGAGCAGCTCGACGTCGAACTTCAGGGTTGCGTTGGGCGGGATCGCGCCGCCGGCGCCACGCGCGCCGTAGCCCAGCTGTGGCGGGATGATCAGGGTCCGCTTGCCGCCGATCTTCATCCCGGCCACGCCTTCGTCCCAGCCCTTGATCACCATGCCGGCGCCCAGCGAAAAGGCAAAGGGGTCCTTGCGGTCGACACTGGAATCGAACTTCGCGCCCTGCTGGCCGTCGTTGTAGAGCCAGCCGGTGTAATGCACGTGCACATGCTGTCCGTTCTTTGCTTCGGCGCCGGTGCCCAAGGTCGTGTCTTCGTACTGCAGGCCGGATTGGGTGGTGTTCATCGCTGATCCTTTTTTTGCAAATTTCGGGTTGGATTCGCAAGTGTACCGAGGCCGACCGCGAAAAAAGGGACCAGCGGCGGTGCGTGAAACCTGCCGGCGCGACCAGCTCGGCCCTGACAGCGGGTCATGACTGTTCGACCTTACTTTTTCCTGGCCTGGGTGACGACCCACCTGGCGGCGAACGCTTGCAGGTCGTTGATGCGCTTGAGCAGGTCCGAGCCGGACGGGGTGACGCAGTAGCCGTCGCTGCCATGAATGACCAGACCGGCTTCGCGCAGTTCCTTGATCCGGGTGTTCAGCGTGTTGGGCGTGATGCCGCCGACACTGTCCTGCAACAGCCGGAAAGTCTGCGCGTGGCCATCCTTGAGCGCCCACAGCACGCGCATCGCGTAGCGCGATTCCAGCAGGCCCAGCAGCTGGCTGATCGCGGCGTTGTCCTTCGAACTCATCGGTTTCTCCTGGCGCGCTCTTGTCGGGGCTGCTGGCTCGGGAGCCGAGTGTACGCAGTTCCTGCTATACAAACAATAGCATCGCGCGCCGTGGCAGGGGCGCTTTCAGGTAGACCTTGCGCAGCAGCCGGATCAGCGTCTGGCTTTCGGTCGGAACACACCGTCCACAGCGGCATCGGCTCGGGCATGCGCTGCGGCGGCGGGCTGCGGCTGGAGTACAGCATTCCGATACACCTAGACGACGTGGCGATCGACTTCCCCGACATGCAGATCGTGATGGCGCATCCGAGCTTCTCCTGGCAGGACGAGGCGCTATCGGTCGCCACCCACAAGCCGAAAGTGTGGATCGATCTGTCAGTCTGTAGCCCCAAATATTTCCCCAAGCAGCTGATCCAGTACGCCAACACGCTGCTGAAGGACCGGATCCTGTTCGGCAGCGACTCTGCGCTGATCACGCCGGATCGCTGGATGATGGATTTCGAGGACGCCGGCTTCAAGCCGGAGGTGATGCCCGGAATCCTGAAGGGCAACGCGGTGAGGCTGCTCGGCCTCGCCTGAGCACCAGCCGCCGGCGCTCATCTCCGTCATCCCGGAATGAAGGCTGTCATCCCGGCCTTAAGCCGGGATCCAT
>JAJAZH010000053.1 GCA_026785815.1 Ramlibacter sp.
GCCGGAGCCGGTCGCCTTGCCGGCTTTCCGATAACGCCACGCGCTGACGCCGGATCAACGCCGGCTCATCCCCCAGTCGGATGGTCCGCCGGTCCGCGCCCGGGACACCGGGCGCGTTGCCTGGACATGACCGACTCTTTCCGCTGCCGACCCTTCGGCGGCCCCCCGTCGCCATGACCCTGGCCCTGGTGCAGAGCCGGGCCCTGGTCGGGCTGGACGCCGCGGCGGTGACCGTGGAAGTTCACCTGGCCAACGGGCTGCCGTCGTTCACCCTGGTCGGGCTGGCGGATGTCGAAGTCAAGGAAGCGCGCGAGCGGGTGCGCTCGGCGATCCAGAACAGCGGGCTCGAATTCCCGAGCAACAAGCGCATCACCGTCAACCTGGCGCCGGCCGACCTGCCCAAGGATTCGGGGCGCTTCGACCTGCCGATCGCGCTCGGGCTGCTGGCGGCCAGCGGTCAGATCGACGGCGCGCGGCTGGCCGGCCATGAATTCGCCGGTGAGCTGTCGCTGTCCGGTGAACTGCGGCCGGTGCGCGGCGCACTGGCCACCAGCCTCGCGCTGCAGGCTCGGGGCATCGTCACCCGGCTGGTGCTGCCACCAGGCAGCGCCGAAGAGGCCGCCCTGGTGCCCGGCGCCAGGGTCTATCGTGCCGGCCACCTGCTCGACGTCGTCGCCCAGTTCCTGCCGCAGCCGGCCCAGGAGCCTGGCGCGCTTTGGGATTGCCTGGTCGCCGCGCCGGCCGCGCAAGCGGAAAGCGATCTCGACCTGGCCGACGTCAAAGGCCAGGCTGGAGCGCGGCGGGCGCTGGAGATCGCAGCGGCCGGCGGCCACAGCGTCCTGATGTCCGGGCCGCCGGGTTCCGGCAAGTCGATGCTGGCGCACCGCTTTGCCGGCCTGTTGCCGCCGATGACGGTGCAGGAGGCGCTCGAAAGCGCGGCCATCGCCAGCCTGTGCGGCCGCTTCTCGCTGCAGCGCTGGTCGCTGCGACCGACCTGCTCGCCGCACCACTCGGCCAGCGCCGTGGCCCTGGTCGGCGGTGGTTCGCCGCCGCGGCCGGGCGAAATCTCGCTGGCCCACCATGGCGTGCTGTTCCTGGACGAGTTGCCCGAATTTCCGCGCGCTGCGCTCGAGGCCCTGCGCGAGCCCCTGGAAACCGGCCAGATCACGATCGCCCGCGCGGCGCGACGGGAAGAGTTTCCGGCGCGCTTCCAGTTTGTCGGCGCGATGAACCCGTGTCCGTGCGGCTGGCGCGGATCGCAACACAAGCCCTGTCGCTGCACGCCGGACCATGTGGCGCGCTACCAGGGAAAGTTGAGCGGGCCGCTGCTGGACCGGATCGACCTGCATGTGGAGGTGCCGACGCTGTCCGCCGACGAACTGCTGAAGGCGCCCGCTGGCGAAGGGACCGAGGTGGTGCGTCAGCGCGCGGCTCTGGCGCGCGAGCTGGCGATGCGCCGCCAAGGCAAAGCCAACAATGCGCTACAGGGGCGCGAGATCGACGCCAACGTCGGACTGTCCGCCGAAGCGGCGAAGTTCCTGCACACCGCTTCGGCGCGCCTGGGCTGGAGCGCGCGCGCCACCCACCGTGCGATGAAGGTGGCCCGCACCATCGCCGACCTGGCGGGCTCCGATCGGACCGAGGTCGCGCATCTGGCGGAGGCGGTGCAGTACCGGCGGATGGCGGTTTGAACGACCTGGCAAGTGAGGGGGCATCCTTCGACTGACCCCGGAGTGATGGGATCACCCACTGGATCAGAAGAAGACTCTTCCATATTCTGAGTTGACGCAGGCCAGGTGAAGTACCTTGGCTCAGTTTTCGGTTAGCGGCTGGAGTTACGTTCAGAACGTGTAGGCGATCTTTCCAATGGTCTCCAACGTCGATGCTGGGGTCGTGTGATCGCGCACCTTCGTGATGCCGACGGTCCAACTCCAACCCAACCGGGGAGCGTGTTCCCAAAGCAAGCTGTACGCGACGCTTCGTTGTTTGTTCGGACGTCCCGTCGGCAGGGGAGTCACCTGAGTTTTGCTCAACGTGGTGACGAATCGGACGCGTGTCCAAGTCGCGTACTGCCAGTTCGCTTTCAGGAGCGTTTGAAGTTCCTCGTAGGAATAGCGCTCGGTCGAACCGCTGGCGCGGGTGCGATAAGCCAGCACTGTGGTATCAACACCAATGCCTCCTGCCCATGCCCAGTTCGACTCGATCCCCGTTTGCCAACCCCTCCCTGCTTTTCGGTTCGCATAGTCAGGCAACTGCCCGAAGGTGACCTTGGCGCCAAGCCTCGTCCAAGTGGGGCTGGGGGAGCCAAGGAGCGTCACACTTGCATTGGCTGCTGCAATAGGGTCTTGGTCAGCAGCAAGGCGGAGTCGGTTGATCGGCGTCAAACCAACGCTCAGTAAGTTACCTGCGCCTTCAACGTCCGTGGTGAGCGCAAGCGTTCGCGCCAAAGAAACACCGTTCGAGTCGTTGGTCAGTAGCGCAGACGGTTTGAAGCGGACAACGTCGATCCCGGCGAAAGGTTTATGGAATTCCTGCCGGGCAGACGCTTCGTATCTTCTAAATCCGACTTGCGTCAAGAAGCCGACATCCGACCGAAAGCCCGGACTTACGTCGGTTGCAGCCAGCTTGAAACCTTGAAGCACTGTAGATTGTCTAAGAGAAGCGTACGCGACGTGCCCGCTGTACGCAGGGCAACTAACGAAGACCGTGTTCTGGGCGCAGACGCCGCTGGAACTTTGCGAAAGCAGGCCTGTGGCCGTGAGGCCATTGCCGAAACGTCCCGTTCCGTCTACTGCTGCTA
>JAJAZH010000054.1 GCA_026785815.1 Ramlibacter sp.
GTGGGCGCGAGCGGCGTCAACGGTCCGGTCATCGTGCCGCTGACGAATGACGGCAGCGGGGTGTGGAGTGTGCCGGCGAACACGGTGTTGACTGCCGATCAGTTGAAGGCCTCCAAGCAGGGCAACCTTTACTTCAACGCCCACAGCACTGCGTTCCCTGGCGGCGAGATCCGCGGTCAGATCCGCTGAGCGTTCCGACTCCGGGGGCGGCGTCTGCCGCCCCTGCAATTTCATGAAGATCACCACCTGGAACGTCAACTCCCTGACCGCCCGCCTGCAGCATGTGCAGGACTGGCTGGCCGCCAACCCGGTCGACGTGCTGTGTCTGCAAGAGCTCAAGCTCACCGACGACAAGTTTCCCCTGGAGCCGATCCAGGCCATCGGCTTTGGCCATTGCGCGGTGTTCGGACAGAAGACCTACAACGGCGTGGCCATCCTGAGCCGCACACCGCTGCGC
This sequence comes from Ramlibacter sp., assembly GCA_026785815.1. Lineage (GTDB taxonomy): Bacteria > Pseudomonadota > Gammaproteobacteria > Burkholderiales > Burkholderiaceae_C > Ramlibacter. The sequence goes on from JAJAZH010000054.1 coordinate 458, forward strand.
GACGTGGCCCGCAACATCGCCGGTTTCGAGGACCCGCATTCGCGCGTGATCGCTGCGACGCTGGACACTCCACAGGGCGAGCTGCGGCTGGTGAACGGCTACTTCGTCAACGGCCAGGCGCCTGGCTCGGAGAAGTTCGACTACAAGATGAACTGGTTGCGCGGGCTGCAGGATTATTTGCGCGGCGAGATGGCATCGCATCCGCGACTGATGCTGCTCGGCGATTTCAACATCGCGCCGGAAGACCGCGATTCTTTCGACCCGGTCGGCCTGGCCGAGACCATCCACCACACGACGCTGGAGCGGGACCACTTCAGGCAACTGCTCGCGCTGGGGCTGGTCGACAGCTTCCGCCTGTTCGAGCAGCCCGAGAAAAGCTTCAGCTGGTGGGATTACCGGATGCTCGGCTATCAGAAGAACCGCGGCCTTCGGATCGACCACATCCTGGTCAGCGAGCCACTGCGCAACGCCGTCAAGGCATGCGCCATCGACCGCGTGCCGCGCAAGTGGAAGCAGCCCAGCGACCACGCGCCAGTAACCGTGGAGATCTAGCCGGGTACCGCGCCGGCCCTCAGAAGCTGCGCACGACCTTCAGGCTTGTGCCCGCCAGTGAGGCGACAGCTTGATGGGTTTGCCCGGCGTCCACCGGATGCGCGATCACGGCCCAGTTGCCGCTTTTCAGTCCGCGACGAACCAGGCCCATGACACGGCCATGATCGGGGCGCAGGGCCAGCAACCCGCCGAGCATCAGGCCGAACGTGATCCCAAACCCGGCCAGTGCCACGAAACCGATGCCCGGCGCGCCCTCCAGGGCACGATTGCCAGAGGCCATCAGCACCCAATAGAGCAGGACGCCGGCCAGCAGACCTAGCGCCCCCATGGTCACGTGGGCGCGGATCATGGTTCGCCAGATGCCCCGCTGCTCCGGCTCGACGGCCCGGTCAAACGCGGCATTGCGTTCGACTTCGCCATCCCCGGGGCCAAGCACTCTCACCTGGACTGCGGTCAGGTTCGATGCGCCCAGCAGGTCGCGCACTGCATCGTCTGCCCCGGCCCGCGACGCGAAGAGTCCAGCCACCTTGGTGACAGACTTCTCCCCGAAGAAGGCCTGTTTGAGTTTCAACATGATGGTCCCCGATCGCTTCTGCGCGCAGTGCAAACGTACGTCGGACGTCGGCGCATGCGTTCGTGTGAATCTCATTGAGCGCGCATTGCGCGGGTCCCACATCAGTCAAGGCGCCTGACGCGTGTAGGGGAACGCGCCGCCGAAGCAACAGGGGCCTACTCCAGCCCCAGCTCCTGGATTTTGCGGGTGATGGTGTTGCGGCCGATGCCGAGTTTCTGCGCGGCTTCGATGCGGCGACCCCGAGTATTCGACAGCGCGGTGAGGATCAGTTTCGATTCGAAGCGCCGGGTCAGCGCTTCCCACACGTCGTGCCGCCCGGCCACCAGCAGCTCCAGCGCCTCCGCCTCCAGGCCAGCCTCCCAGCTTCGGGGCCCGGAGCCGGCGACAGCCGACTGCACGATCCCGGCGAGCAGTTCGGTCGGTGCGGCCGCGCTGCCACCGCGAATTTCGATCGGCGGCACCGCGCCACGAGACGCTGCGGCAGCCGACGGCGCGACTTCGGGCGGCAGGTCCTTGGGTTCGATCAGCTGCGCCGGCGCCATCACGGTGAGCCAGTGACAGATGTTCTCCAGCTGCCGCACGTTGCCGGGAAAGCCGAACAGGCTCAGGTAGCCCAGTGAGGCCTCGGATATCCGCTTGGGCTCGACGCCAAGCTGCTTGGCGCTGACACCCAGGAAGTGACGGGTCAGCATCGGGATGTCCTCGAGGCGCTCGCGCAACGCCGGCAGGCGCAGCCGGATCACGTTCAGGCGGTGGAACAGATCTTCGCGGAACCCACCGTCCTTGACCCGCTGCTCCAGGTCCTGGTGGGTGGCCGCGATCACGCGGACGTTGGCCTTGACCGCGTTGTGGCCGCCGACCCGGTAGAAATGGCCGTCCGACAGCACCCGCAGCAACCGGGTCTGCAGGTCAAACGGCATGTCGCCGATCTCGTCGAGGAACAGCGTGCCGCCTTCGGCCTGTTCGAAGCGGCCGCGCCGCATCGTCTGGGCGCCGGTGAAGGCGCCGCGCTCATGCCCGAACAGTTCGCTTTCCAGCAGGTCTTTCGGAATGGCGGCGGTGTTGATCGCGATGAACGGACCAGTCGCCCGCGGCGAGTGCTTGTGCAGCGCCCGGGCCACCAGTTCCTTGCCTGAGCCGGATTCGCCGGTGATCATCACGGTGACATTGCTCTGCGAGAGCCGGCCGATGGCGCGGAACACGTCCTGCATCGCAGGCGCCTGGCCCAGCATCTCGGGCGCCGCGGCCATCCGCTCCTCCGCCACTTCCTCGCGCTGGCTTTCTTCGACCGCGCGCCGGATCAGTTCCACCGCCTTGGGCAGGTCGAAAGGTTTGGGCAGGTACTCGAAAGCACCGCCCTGGAAAGCCGACACCGCGCTGTCGAGGTCCGAGAAGGCGGTCATGATGATGA
>JAJAZH010000055.1 GCA_026785815.1 Ramlibacter sp.
AACATCACCACCGGCGGCGCCCCGACCATGAGCGTGGAGGAGCGGATGCAGCCGGCGTTGCAGCTCAAGCCCGAAGTCGCGTCGCTCAACATGGGCTCGATGAACTTCGGCCTGTTCCCGATGCTGGCCCGCTACCGGGAGTTCCGGCATGCATGGGAGCAGCCCTATCTGGAAAACACCAGGAACGTGGTGTTCAAGAACACGTTCGCCGACATCGAGTTCATCCTCACGGCCGGCACCGCCAACGGCACCCGCTTCGAGTTCGAGTGCTACGACACGGCGCACCTCTACAACCTGGCACATTTCCTGGACCGCAAGCTGGCGACGCCGCCGCTGTTCGTGCAGACGGTGTTCGGCATCCTGGGCGGCATCGGCACCCATCCCGACGATGTGTCGCATCTGCGGCGCACGGCCGACCGGCTGTTCGGCAAGGATTACGTCTGGTCGGTGCTCGGCGCCGGCCGCTCGCAGATGCCGATCGCCGCGCTGTCGGCGGCCCAGGGCGGCAACGTCCGGGTCGGACTGGAGGACTCGCTGTGGGACGGACCCGGCAAGCTGGCGCACAGCAATGCCGACCAGGTGCGGCGCGCCCGCAAAATGCTGGAAGCGCTCGGGCTGGACATCGCCACGCCCGACGAGGCGCGCGCCCTGTTGCGGCTCAAGGGCCGCAACGAAGTCGGGTTCTGAACGGCACCGACCCGCCCGAACGTCAAACTGAGCACAAAGAAAAGAGTTCTCCATGTTGCTTCCTGAAGATGGGACCGCCGGCACCCTGGTCGGCCGGGCCTGGGTCTCGACTCCCAGCAACGCCATCGCCGGGCCGAGCGTGGTGGCGATCCGCGCCGAGGGCGTGTTCGACCTGTCACGCCAGTTCCCGACGATGAGCGGGCTGCTGGAGCACGAGAACGCGGCGCTTGCGGTGCGCACCACCAGCGGCCGCCACATCGGCAGCGTCGAATCGGTCCAGTGGCTGGCGCCCTGCGACCTGCAGGTGATCAAGGCCGCGGGCGTCACCTTCGCCGACAGCCTGCTGGAGCGGGTGATCGAGGAACAGGCCAAGGGCGACCCGGCGCGGGCCGAAGCGGTGCGCGGGCGGGTTGTCGAACTGCTGGGCGGCTCGCTGGCCGGGCTGGTGCCGGGCTCGGAGGCGGCGATGCAGCTCAAGCAACTGCTGATCCAGCAGCAGCTCTGGTCGCAGTACCTCGAGGTCGGCATCGGTCCGGACGCCGAGGTGTTCACCAAGGCGCCGCTGCTGTCCGCCGTCGGCACCGGAGCCGAGATCGGTATCCATCCCCAGTCGCAGTGGAACAACCCGGAGCCGGAGATCGTGCTGGCCGTCAACAGCCGGGGCGAAATCGCCGGCGTCACGCTCGGCAACGACGTCAACCTGCGCGACTTCGAGGGCCGCAGCGCGCTGCTGCTGGCCAAGGCCAAGGACAACAACGCCTCCTGCGCGATCGGTCCGTTCCTGCGGCTGTTCGACGCCACCTATGGCCTCGATGACGTGCGCCGTTGCACTGTCGAACTCGAAGTCGAGGGCCAGGACGGCTACCTCCTGCGCGGCCAGAGTTCGATGGCGCGGATCAGCCGCGACCCGACCGACCTGGTGGCGCAGACGCTCAATGCCAACCACCAGTACCCGGACGGCTTCATGCTGTTCCTGGGCACGATGTTCGCGCCGACCGAAGACCGCGACGGTGCTGGAGGCGGTTTCACCCACAAGCTGGGCGATGTGGTCCGCATCTCCAGCGCCCGGCTCGGCACGCTGGAGAACACCGTCAACAGCAGCGACCGCATCGCGCCGTGGACCTTCGGCCTGCGCCAGTTGTTCGCCAACCTCGCCGCGCGCGGCCTGCTGGATGTCTGACGCGGCTGCGAACGATTCGCCGGCGCTGCAATTTTCCGCGCTCGGACTCAACCCGGACCTGGTGCGCGCTGCCGGCGAACTGGGCTTTCAAACGCCCACGCCGATCCAGGCGCAGGCCATCCCCGCCATCCTCGCCGGCCGCGACCTGGTGGGATCGGCTCAGACCGGCTCCGGCAAGACCGGCGCCTTCGGATTGCCCCTGCTGCAGCGGCTGCAACAAGGCGCGCCCCAGACGCCGCGCCGCGTTCGTGCCCTGGTGCTGGTGCCGACACGCGAACTGGCGGCCCAGGTCGGCGATGTGTTGCGCAGCCTCGGCTCGCGCCTGCCGCATCCGCCGAAGATCGCCGTGGTGTTCGGCGGCGTCTCGATCAACCCGCAGATGATGGGCCTGCGCGGCGGCGCCGATGCGGTCATCGCCACGCCGGGACGCCTGCTCGACCTGCTGGAGCACAACGCGCTGAAGCTCGATGCGGTGCAGATGCTGGTGCTGGACGAGGCCGACCGGCTGCTGGACCTGGGCTTTTCCGACGAACTGCAGCGCCTGCTGGCGCTGTTGCCGGCGCAGCGCCAGAACCTGTTTTTCTCGGCTACCTTTCCACCGGAAGTCGAGATCCTCGCCGCCAGCCTTCTGCGCGATCCCGTGCGGATCGAAGTGGCGAACACCCCGGCCAACGAGCCAGTGATCACGCAGCGGGCGATCCAGGTCGACGCCGACCAGCGCACCCGGCTGCTGCG
>JAJAZH010000056.1 GCA_026785815.1 Ramlibacter sp.
GCCCAGCATCATCCTCGTGCCTGAGAGCGCGGCGGGGCGCGGAGCGTAAGCGGACAAGGGCGATGAGATGTTGTTTTTCCGCAACATCCACGGCGAATGTTGCGCGTTACGGGCCTCATTTCGGGTGTAGGGGTTGAAGGGCGGCCGGCACCGGCCCGCCTACAGCATCCGGCGCGTAGGCGGCTAACTTCCGCAATCCCTCGGCCATCCTGCGCATCCCCTGTCCGATGGCGTGTGCCGGCGCGTCGCCGATCAGCCGCGACAGGTCCTCTTCCAGATCCCAGCGCACATGGTCGACCAGCCAGTTGATCTCGGCGGCAAACTGCACATCGCCCGCAATCCGCACTGGCGGCTTGTCTCCGCGCGCCGCGACCTGCATCAGCTGCCACGGCGAGTCTTCGGTCAATGCCAACGTCAGGTCCGGGTTCATCGCGGGGCCTGCCAGCTCCAGCAGTCCAGCCGGAGTGGCGACCAGGCGAATCTTGAATTGACGCCACTGCGCCTCTGCCACGCGGCCTTTCTGACGTGCCAGCCTGGCCTGGGCCTCGGGCTCCTGCATCAGCACATGATTGAGCGCCAACACCAGCCGGCGCTGCATTTCATCGACCAGCCAGGCCGGCGGCTGCAAGCCCTTGGAAAACTGGCCGAACAGGCCATCCAGAAATGGGAAAGGGGACTGTGTTGCCATAGTCCCCCGATTATGGTGCCCGTTTCCGGGCTCCTGGATCGCGCTTACTGCATGGCTTGCAGCCCGGCAACCAGCCAGCCGCTGTACCCTGCCTTGGGCTTGGTCATGTTCCAGACTTCACGGAACGGCGTCGGGCTTGCCGACGGCTCTTCGCGAATCATTCCGGAGAACTCGACGCTGGCCATGTAGGCATCGCCCAAGTCCTCGATGCCGAGCACCTGCGCTTCGAGCGACACCACCTCGGTCTTGCCGGGCTGCGCGCCGGCCTGGCCTTCCCGCTCTGCCAGTTGCGAGCGGATCTCGCCCAGCATTTCATCCGTCATCATGGAACGCAGCGTCGAGATGTCCGACTTGTCCCAGGCATCCTGCAACGTGACGAAATTGCGCTTGGCCGCGGAGATGAATCCCTCAGTGTCGAAATCTGCCGGGACACCCCAGTTCTGCGAACCGGCCAGCGCCGAGCCGATCTGCACTCCGGTTCCGCCGCCGACTGTCTTGGCCGAGTCGAAGGCCATGCTGTTGCGCTCCCACGGACGGGCCGAAGCGTCATTGCCGACCTTGTCCTGGCTGTACTGCGGGACAGGCCGAGCCGATTCAGCGCTTGCCCCGGTGCCGGCACCAGCGCCCTGGAAGGCGAAGGGCGAACTCGATTGCCCCTGGCCCGCCGCCTTGCGGCGAACAAAGTAGCCGATCACCATCATCACGGCCAGGGCGAGCAGCGCGAACATCAGGATGTTCCCGAAAGCGGCACCCAGTCCAAGCGAACTGGCCAGCCAGGCCAGGCCGAGGCCAGCGGCCAAGCCACCAAGCATCGCACCCCACGGGCGCTTCGGCGGTGTCGCCGCTGGCGCCGCTGCCGCCGGCTTGGCGGCTGCAGTATTGGCGTTCTGCGCACTGTTCGGCGCCGCAGCGGGAGGCGTTCCCTGCCGCTGGCTCACGTTGCCTGACTGCTTGCCGATCGAGCCGCCGCCGCCCATGCGGCGGGCCGCGTCCGCGTCGACGCTGGACAAAGCCAGCAGGGACACCAATACCAAGGACCAGAGTTTCATCATCGTCTCCTGCTTTCCTGTAAATACTTCAGCATTTGATTCCAACATGCAAGGCCACCACACCGCCAGTCAGATTGTGATAGTCCACATGACCGAATCCGGCTTTCTTCATCATGGCCTTGAGTTCTTCCTGGCCGGGATGGACCCGGATCGATTCTGCAAGGTAGCGGTAACTGTCGGCGTCTCCGGCGACCAGTTGCCCCAGCCTGGGCAGAACCTTGAAAGAATACCAGTCGAAGGCCCGGGTCATAGGTTGGGGCACTTTGGAGAATTCAAGCACCAGCAGTTTGCCGCCGGGGCGAAGCACGCGGTTCATTTCTGCCAGCGCAATGTCCTTGCGCGTCATGTTCCGCAAGCCGAAGGCCACGCTCACCAGATCGAAGCGGCCGTCGGCAAACGGCAGCTTCTCCGCATCGCACACCATTGTCGGCAGGGTGACACCGGCGTCGAGCAAGCGGTCGCGGCCGGCGCGCAGCATCGCTTCGTTGATGTCGGTATGGACGACCTGGCCCGTGATCCCGACTTTCCTGGAGAACGCCAGCGCCAGGTCGCCGGTTCCCGCCGCGATGTCCAGGACCTGCTGGCCCTCGCGCAGGTTCGCGACCAACACCGTGTACGCCTTCCAGGCCCGATGCATCCCCAACGACATCAAGTCGTTCATGAGGTCGTACTTGGGCGCGACCGAGTCGAACACCCCGCGGACGCGGCGCGCCTTGTCGCGCTCGTCGACCGGCTCGAAGCCGAAATGGGTGGTGCTCATGACCCGATCCTAGGGCCGAATGACTGTTTCGGGGCGTCAGCGCCCTGGAACATTGCATGATTTTTACGGCACTCTCCGCGGGACCCCGGGAAATCCCGTGGGCGGACGAGTCAGGCAGCAAAGCCGGCTGAGCCGCAGCGGCCCACTCCAGGCTCAGTGCGACGCGCAGCCCTGCCCACCCTTTGGCGGCATCGCCGCGTCGCGTCCGACACCGGCCCGCTGCAGGCGGCCCTCGTACTCGGTCCACAGCCGGTCTTGTTCCGAGCCCAGGAAATAGAGGTAATCCCAGGAAAAAATGCCAGTGTCGTGACCATCCGAGAAGGTCGGCTGCACAGCGTAGTTGCCAACTTGCTCCAGGCCGGTCAGCTCGACCTCGCGCTTGCCGGTCTGCAGCACTTCCTGGCCGGGACCATGGCCTTGCACCTCCGCCGACGGCGAATAGACCCGCATCAGTTCGAACGGAATCCGGAAGCTGGCGCCGTCCGAAAACGCCACCTCGAGCACCCGCGACTGACTGTGCACCGTGATGTCGGTGGGAGTCGGCGCTCCGGTTTGCAAGCCTGCCATCTCAGTTCCCGCCCGCGCTCAAAAGCGCACCGAAAGGTTGATGTAAAAGCGCTCGTCGCCACGCTGGGGCGATGACGAATTCAGCGACAACGGAACCCGGCTGCCGCTCAGGATGCGTCCGTAATCCATGGACACCGCGTAGCCGCCCCCGTTGTAACGCAGGCCCAGGCCGGTGCTGGCAAGACGGTCGGTGGTCGGCCGGGGAGGAGTCGGGTCGTTGTTGCCCAGCCAGCCGGCGTCGACAAAACCCAGCAGCCGCAGGCCCGTCATCAGCTCCGGCGTGGTGACTTCGAGCGTCGTGGAGAACCCCTTGTCGCCCGAGATCGCTCGCTCGATGGCAGTGCCCCGGACCGAACCGAGGCCGCCGAGGCCGAACTGCTCGCCCGAAATCAGGACGTCCGGGCTGAACTGGTACTGGCCCCGCACGCTCCAGAGCCAATTGCCGACCAGGGTGCTGGAGTAGCTGGCGCCGCCCCGCAACGCCTTCCAGCGGGTGGTGTCGATATTCGGATCCTCGGCCCGATACGACTCGAGGTCATTGCCCTGACCGCCCGGCGTGTTGAACGCAAAATCGACGCTGTAACCCCAGACCGCCGTATCGGTCTCGGTGCGTGTCGAATAGCCCAGCGTGAGCGGCCGGCTGCGGCGATCGACACCGATGGTCTGGTCGTTGATCATCGATGCACGGAACACCTTGTCGTCAAAAGCAGCCGAAAGATACTGCCTGCGTCCGCCGTCCGGCGGCAGGTAATGGGTGTAATTCACGCCGGCGGTGCGACCGGCGCCGGTGCTGGTGAAAGTGCCGAAATTGCCGACCACGTCCGAGCGCGTGAAGTTGAAGCCGACCACGCCGCCGAGCGTGTAAAGCGGCACCTTGTATGACAGCCCCAGTTGCCTCACGTCGCGCACCCTCTCTAGCGAGGTGGTGTAGGCGCCGATGAACTGGTGGTCGCGGTTGAACAGGTTGGTGTGCCCACCGGACAGGGTGAACCGGTCCCGGCCCGACGACTCGGAGCCGGCGTTCGAGATCGAGGCGCCGAAGGTCCAGGGCCGGCTCTCCTTGACCGTGACCGTGGCATCGATCTTGTCCGGCTCGTCGGCCTCCTTGATGCCGACCTGAATCTGCTTGTTGGGGTTCTCGTTGGCAATCGCAGTCTGGATCGCCAGCTTCTTGAAATTCGGCGTCTGCCCTTCCTGCAATTCAGGAATCGAGCGGCGGATGTTGGCCTCGTCGTAGATCGTCAGCGGCTCCATCGTGACCCGGCTGATGGTGAACTTGACGATGCTCAGGGTGACCCGGTCACCGACTTCCTGTGGTGGCAGGGCGACCCGGTGCAATCCGAAACCCCGATCCCGCAGCGCCGTCTCCAGCGCAGCAGTGGCCTTCTGGAGCGTTTCCAGAGTCGCATCGGCACGCAGGTAGGGCGCCAGCACCCGGGAGGTTTCGCCGTCGCCCAGCGGATTTTCACCGGTGACCTCGAACCCCTTGATGGCGAAGACGGGAGAAGGCGCGGACTGGGGAGCGCCGCCAGGGGCCGGTTGCTGCGCCAGTACGGGCAGAGTCAAGCTGAGCGCTAGACAAAGAGCCAGCCGGGGCGCACGCAATGCATGGCAGCCGGCCGAAACCGGCGCAAGAAACGCTTGGATCATTTTTTGTCGCCCCTCGCAACCCTTGGAGCGCGGATTGTCTCACCCGCGTGAGAGTCTTGTCATCCCGCAAGGGGGCTTACTTACACTGGTTGGTGGGTCTGACGCCAGCGTCGGCGAGCACGCTCACCAGCAGTGGATTGCGGCTGGTCGGAAGCGGCAGCTTGTCGAAATCCAGGAACTTCGGAATCATGTTCGGGCGCGCCGTATTGCCATTGACACCGGCGAACCCGGCCTCGTTCCGACCCAGGTGCAGGATCTGGCCTGCCGTCGCAATCTCGATATGGCCATCCCGCACAAAAACGAACAGGCCTTCCTGGTCATCGGTCATGTTGTCTCGCGAAAACAACTTCGGCGGAACCTCGATCGTGTCGGGCCGTGGGCCCTCCATCGCAGGCTGATTCAGGATCGGACGCGCGCCGCTTCTGGAAATGAACAAGCCCTGGCCCGCTTGCAGAATGTCGAGTAAATCGCTGCCCCTCAGCTGCTGGACGTCGATCGAGCCGAGCCAAACGAACAAAGTGAGCCCGGCCTCCGGATCGCCGGACTCTTCGCCGGCACAAACTCCTTCGCAGATCGCGTCGAAGCCGGTGCCGCGGATGCCGATGGTGGCCGTCGCGGTGCTGAAGCCCACGTTTCGGGTATTGGCCTTGGCGATCAGGCCGGTCAGCGCCCGGACCGAGCCCTTCAGCAGGGAAGCCAGAAATCGCCCTTCGCC
>JAJAZH010000057.1 GCA_026785815.1 Ramlibacter sp.
CCCCCCTCGGCGCGGCCCCCCGGGGGGGGCTTTTGTCGCCGGCCGCCGGGGGGGGGCCCCGCCGCGGGCGGGGGGGGCCCCACCCCCGCCGCCGGCCCCCGCGGCGCCGCCCTCATGCTGGTCCCGGCGCTGCCGCTGCTGTTCTACAGCCTGGCGCTGTGGTCGCGCTTCCCGCCCACCCATGACTTGATCCACGACGGCTGGCTGCACGCCGTCTACTTCACGCTTTTCCTCTACGGCTACTGGATCGGAACGGACGCGGGCTTCTGGGCGGAAGCGTCGCGTCTGCGGTGGAAGACGCTGAACTTGTCGCTGGGCTTGCTGGCCGCACTGTTCGCGCTGCGCGGCTTCGGTTGGGCGCAAGCGCCTTCGGGTGCGCAGGCCCTGCGGCTGCTCGCCGACCTCTACCTGTGGAGCGCGATCCTGTCGATCCTGGGATGGGCCCACCGCAAGCTCGATCGGCCCTGGCCCTGGCTGCACTGGGCCAACGAATCGGTCTATCCCTGGTACATCCTGCACCAGAGCGCGATCATCGTGCTGGTGTTCTGGCTGGCGCCGCTGCAGCTTGGCCCGGTGCTGGAGCCGGCGCTGCTGCTGGTGGGGGCCGTGCTGGGATGCTGGGGCGTGACCAGCGTGGTGCGGCGCGTGAAATGGCTCAGACCGCTGTTCGGTCTCAAGCGCGTTCAGCCGGCCAGCGCCTTCTCGATGTCGCCCTTGAGCGATTCCGGCTTGTCCAGGGGCGCATAGCGCTTGAGCACCCGGCCGTTCTTGCCGACCAGGAACTTGGTGAAATTCCACTTGATCGACTTGCTGCCCAGGAGGCCCGGCGCCTCGGCCCGCAGCCACTGGTACAGCGGGTCGGCGCCGTCGCCGTTGACGTCGACCTTGGCCATCATCGGAAAGCTCACGCCGTAGTTGGATTGGCAGAACTGCGCGATCTCGTCATTGCTGCCCGGATCCTGGGCGCCGAACTGGTTGCACGGGAAGCCGAGCACGGCCAGGCCTTTGGCACCGTAGGCCTGGTGCAGCTGCTCGAGGCCGGCGAATTGCGGCGTGTAGCCGCAGGCGCTGGCAGTGTTGACCACCAGCAGCACGCGGCCCCTGAAACTTTCCAGCGGCACCGGCTGGCCGCCGATGGAGCGTGCCTCGAAGTCGTAAACGGTTGTCATGCGTTATTTTGCCCCGGCACCAGTAGCCTCTCGTGGCGCGCCCGCCGGCCACGCCGACCACGCGGCTGCGGCGAGGATCAGCGCGCCGCCGACCCAGGTCCGCGGCGTCAGTTCGCTTGCGCCCAGGGCCACCGACGACGCGCTGGCGAAGATCACCTCCGACAGCAGCACCAGCGCGGTGGTGTGCGCGCTCAGGCGTGCCGCGCCATATTGCAAGGCGACGTTGCCGATCAGGAAGGCCAGCCCCAGGCCGACCGCGAGCCCGGCCCATCCCATGCTCGGGGCCGGTGGCAGGTCGACGATGCCCTGGGTCAGCCCCAGCAGTCCGGCACCAATGGCCATCGCAGCGCCACCGGTGAACATCGCCGCGATGCGCGCCTCCGCCGGCGCCTGCTGCAGCTTGCGCAGCAGAATATTGGTCAGCGCGAAGCTCAGGCCGCCGGCCAGTGCCAGCCAGTCGGCGCCGGATTCGGGCAGCGGCCAGCCGCCATCGCCGGTCTGCAGCACCGTGAACACGCCGGCCAGCGCCAGCGCCAGCCGCGCCAGCGCCACCGGCGTCGGCTTTTCGCCGAGCAGTGGCCACGCCAGCAGCACCGTCCACGCGGGCATCAGGTAGAACAGCAGCACCACCCGCACTACATCGCCGACAGTCACTGCCCAGTTGAAGCCGACATTGGTCATTCCGGCGGCCGCCATCAGCAGCCACAGCAACGGCTGCGAGCTGAAGAAATGCAGGGAGCGGGGCCGCAGCGCCAGCAGGCAGGCCAGGCACAGCAGGTAGATCAGCGCGGTCGACCAGAGCGGGTGCAGTCCCTGCGCCTGCAACTGGCGAAACGGCCACCACGACAACCCCCAGACCAATGCGTTGAGCATCAGCGCCGCCACCGGCCAGACGCTTGCATTTCCCCGGCCGGCAAATGCCGCGCGACCGCCGGCGGCGGCCCGGCCCCAGCTAGCCATGCAGGTTGTCGTGGCGCGCGACCACCAGCAGGTGTTCGATCTCTTCGCGGTGTTTGATGCAGTTGTTCTGGTGCCAGCGCATGATCATCCACATGCAGATCGTGACCACCAGGCCGAAGGCGGTGATGGCGCCGAACGGGGACAGGCCCATTCCGGTCGACAGGCTGTAGAAGGCCCCGAGTCCCAGGATGCAGGCCTGCTCGTTGAAGTTCTGCACCGCGATCGAGCGGCCGGCGCCCATCAGGTTGTGGCCACGATGCTGCAGCAGGGCATTCATCGGCACCACCAGGTAGCCGCCGATGCCGCCCATCAGGATCAGGAACGGCGCGGCCACCCAGACGTTGCTGATGAAAATCATCATGATCACCAGCAAGCCCATGATGACGCCGAGCAGCAGCACCTGGGTGGCGGTGTCGAGCCGCATGCGCACCGAGGCGATCACGGCGCCGACGGCGGTCCCGATCGCCACCACGCCGCCAAGCGAGGACGCCTGCGTGGTGCTGTAGCCCAGGGCGGCGGCGCTCCAGGCCAGGATGATGTAGCGCAGGTTGCCGCTCACGCCCCAGAACAGCGTCGTCGTCGCCAGCGAGATCTGGCCCAGCTTGTCGCCCCAGAGCCGGGAGTTGCAGGTCCAGAAATCCGGCACCAGCTCCAGCGGGTTCTTCGGCATCGGCCGCATCTCGACGCCGGTCAGCGGGATCCGGGTGTTGAACCACGCCGCCAGCATGTAGATGAAGATCAGGATGAAGATCGCCGCTTCAGGCCCGGTGTCGATGCCGGTATCGATCAACGGGAAGTCGATCGACAGCAGCCGTCCCGAGATCGCATTGCCGACCAGCTGGCCGCCCAGCAGGATGCCCAGGATGATCGACGCGATCGTCAGCCCCTCGATCCAGCCGTTGGCCTTGACCAGCTGCGACGCCGGCAGCAGCTCGGTGAGGATGCCGTACTTGGCCGGCGAATAGGCCGCAGCGCCCAGCCCGACGATCGCATAGGCCAGCAGCGGATGGGTGCCGAGCAGCATCATCAGGCAGCCGACCACCTTGATCGCGTTGCTGACGAACATGACGTTGCGCTTGGGATAGGCGTCGGCAAAGGCGCCGAGCCAGGGCGCCAGGATGACGTAGAACAGCGCGAAGATCGGAATCAGCGCGGCCCGCTGCCACTCGGCGCCACCATTGGCCTTGATCAGTTCCACTGCCGCGACGAAAAGCGCCTGGTCGGCCAGCGACGAGAAAAACTGGGCCGACATGAGGGTGTAAAAACCGCGCTTCATTCTGATGGCGTGGGGCGGCGGGGCGGCTTGCGCCCGCGCGGTAGTTGGTGCTGTCTCTTGACGACAAGGGTTTATATCACGCTGGGTAATGACAAAATCTCCGTGAAACTCGCTCGACACCGACACCGACACCATGCCGCGACCGATCCAGGCCACGATTCATACCACCGCGCTGCGCGACAACCTGGCGCGGAAGCGGCGCGCCGCTCCGGATGCGCGGGTCTGGGGCATCGTCAAGGCCAACGCCTACGGGCACGGCATCGAGCGGGTGTTCGAAGGCTTGCTCGGGGTCGACGGCTTCGCGTTGCTCGATCTGCAGGAGGCCGAGCGGGTGCGCGCCCTCGGCTGGCGCGGGCCGATCCTGTTGCTCGAAGGCGTGTTCGAGCAACGCGACCTGGAGTCGTGCTCGCGCCTGAGCCTGTGGCATGTCGTGCATTGCGACGAGCAGATCGACATGCTGGCCAGCCACAAGACGCACCAGCCGCACCGCGTCTTCCTCAAGCTCAATTCCGGGATGAACCGACTGGGGTTCGCGCCGGCCCGCTATCGCGCAGCCTGGGCCCGGCTCGACGCGCTGCCCCAGGTGGACGAGATCTCGTTGATGACGCACTTCAGCGATGCCGACGGTCCGCGCGGCATCGCGCACCAGCTCGAGGTCTTCACCGCGACGACCCGAGACCTGCCCGGCGAACGCAGCCTGGGCAACAGCGCCGCCGCCTTGCGCTTCGGGGCCGACAGCGGCGTGCGCGCCGACTGGTTAAGGCCCGGCATCGCGGTGTACGGGAGCTCGCCGGATTTTCCGCTGCACGATCTCGCACACTGGCAGCTGCGGCCGGCGATGACGCTCGCCAGCCGCATCATCGCCGTGCAGCAGCTGGCGCCTGGCGACACGGTCGGTTATGGCTCCAGCTTTGTCGCCGACGCACCGCTTCGCATCGGCGTCGTCGCCTGCGGCTATGCCGACGGCTATCCTCGCCACTGCGGCACCGGCACGCCGGTGCTGATCGACGGCGTGCGCACCCGGCTGGTGGGCAGGGTCAGCATGGACATGCTGACGGTCGACCTGACGCCGGTGCCGCAAGCCGGCTCCGGCAGCGACGTCACGCTCTGGGGCCACGGCCCGCGCGCTGCCGTTCTGGCCATCGACGAGATCGCCCTGGCGGCGGGGACGGTGGGCTACGAGCTGATGTGCGCCGTCGCGCCGCGGGTGCCGTTCGTGGTCGGGGAATGAAACGTCATTCGCACACCATCAGGTTCTGAGCTTCGCTCAACTGTCTACCGGTCCACCTCGCGCCCGTTCCCGACCCGCAGCACGTGGACCACGATTCGCTGGTCCTGGATGTCGCAGACGATGCGCCAGTCGCCGACCCGGTACTTCCAGTAGTTGCCCAGTGCACTGCCAGCCAGAGGCTCACCCAGATCGCGGGGATTGGCCATCGGCGACAGCCGATTGCGCAGAAATTCAATGATCCTTTTCTGAACCTGCCGGTCCAGCTTCTTCAGGTCCCCTGACCGCGGCGGGATCGAATTCAACGATCCAGGCCAAGCTGACGCTCCACATCGTCCAGCGGAATCGTCTTGCGATTCTTCCGGGCGCGCGCTTCCGCCAGGTAGAAGTCCTCGAGATCGTCGATGTATTCGAGGATCGCTTCGCGAGCCAACGATGTTTTAGTCCGCCCGGTCTCCTGGGCGAGAGCGTTCAGGCGGTCTTCGATGGGCTGGGGCAGGCGGATGGCGAGCATGGAAGTGTGGCGATACGCGTATAGCGGTGATACGGTTGCGACAGGGGGGCTCAGCGCTTGCGCATCCCCAGCGTCACCACCGCGCCGACCACGATCAGCGCGCCGAGCACCTGCATCGGCGCGATCGCCTGGCCCAGGATCAGCCAGGCAAGGATCAGGGCGAAGACCGGTTCCACGTTCATGATCGCCGAATTGCCGACCACGCCGAGCCGCGGCAGCACGGTGAACAGGATGGTGATGGCGGTGCCGTAGAGGAAGGTGAGCGCGAACAGGCCGCCCCAGCCGGCCGGGGCCTGCGGCAGCTGTAAACCGCCTTGCGACACAACCATCGTGAGCGCCACCAGGCCGGCCATCGTCATCGTCGTCGCCGTCCGCACCCGGCCATCGACATCGCCGGCTTCGTGCTGCGTCATCACCATGGCCAGCCCGAAGGTGGCGCCCGCGGCCAGCGCGAAGCCCACGCCGGCGCCGATGCGGGCCCACTGGCCCTGCGCTCCCAGGCCGGAGGCGGCGCCGAACACGTCCAGCGCCAGCGCCAGGCCGACCAGGATCACGGGCATCGCCAGCAACAGCGGCCGCTCCGGTGGCTGCTTGTAGAAGGCCCAGGACCACAACGCCGCCCAGATCGGATAGGTGTTGAAGGCCAGCAGCGCCAACGCGACCGGCAGCCGCGCCACGGAGGAGTAAAGGCACAGGCTCTGGACCCCGATCAGCAATCCGATCAGCGGCAGCATCCGCTTGTGCCGCGCGCTGAACTGCACGCGCACGCCTTGCGCGGCCAGCAGGGCGACGATCACCAGCGCGGTGACGGCGCTGCGGAACACCACCGCCGTCGCCACGTCGGCGCCGTTGTTGAAGGCGACCCGCGCCGCCACGTGGTTGGCGCCCATCATCAGCGCGATCAGCAGCAAGGTGGCGAAGGCGCCGGCGCTCAGCGCGCGGCCGGTCGGATGGGTCACGGGAGACTGGCCAGGTGGACTTTGGCGGCGGTTGCGAGCTTCTTGTCGAATGTCGCCAGCGGCGCTTTCAGCGCAGCCGCCAGCCAAAGGTAGGCGGCATCGTAAGAGCTCAGGCCGTAGCGGCCGGCCAGTTCGTGTTGCGCCTCGGCTTGCGTTGCGTGCATTTCGATCTCCTGGACCGAGTAATCGGCAAGGGCGTCCGCGATGACCTCGGCTGACCATCCCAGCCGACTCTTCTTGAGGGCCACGCTGACGATTTCGTGATCCAGCAAGTGGGGCGCATGGAGCATCCTGCCGGCCATCGACTGCAGGGCCTGGAGCCGGGTGTCTTCGTTGAAAAGCGCCGAGCTCAACACGCTGCAATCCACCACCAGCGGCGGTCGGACCAGATAGCTGGCCGGCGGCTCGGCGACATGGAGTTGCGCCGTGGCCGCCGTCGTCATCGCGAGTCCCGGTCTTCGCGGATGATGTCGACAGCCAGCGGACCGCCCTGAATCGGTTGCGGATACTTTTCCAGGTGCTCGGCGGCAATCTGTTCGATTGACTTCCAGCCGCGCCTGACACCGCGCGGCAATGCCGCCGCCGGCGCTTCGTTGACGGCATGTTCGACGATGGCCATCAACTCGCCCTGCAGCGACCGGTGGTTGCGGCTGGCGCGCTGGCGCAATGCCTCGGCCCACGCTTCGGGCACGTCCTTGATAGAAAGATTGGGCATAACGGCTCCAGAACGGATGTTGCCTCCATTTTGGAGGAGCTCTCGGCCAAAGTCAAATTTCTGCGGTTACGGCCAACCCTGCGAGCTGAAGCGCGTCGCTCGCGCAATGCGCAGCTGGAGATGGTGCGGTGATGGCTGTCAGTACAGCCCGCGCACCCGGGCTTGCAGCCGCGCCAGCCCCAGCAGCGCGTCGGTGAAGGGCGTCGGAACCTGCGTCAGTTGGCCCAGCTCCCGGACCACGGTGACCAGCGCATCGAGCTCGACCGGCTTGCCGGCTTCGACGTCCTGCAGCATCGAGGTCTTGAAAGCGCCGAGCTTGCGCGTGACCTGATGCCGGTCTTGTGGCTGCTGCTCGATCGGGATGCCGATCCGGCCGCCGATCTCGCGCGCCTCCAGCATCACGCTGGAGATGAAGCCGCGCACCAGCGCGTCGTCCAGGATCAGGTCAGTGGTGGCGCCGGTCAGCGCGCTCACCGGATTGACCGTCATGTTGCCCCACAGCTTGTACCAGGCGTCTTTCTGGATCTGCTCGGAGAGCACCGTCTCGAAGCCCGCGTGCTCCAGCAGCGCAACCAGTTCTTGAACCCGCGACGTCTTCTCGCCGGAGGGCTCGCCGACGATCAGCCGGTTTCCGAAATGCTGCCTGACGAAGCCCGGCCCGTTCTGCGAACAGCTGGCGTGAACCACGCAACCGACGACGTGTTGCGCCGGGATGGCGCGCGCGATGGCGCCGTCGGGATCGACCGCTTGCAGCCGGGTGCCGGCGTATTGCGAACCGAAGCCCTCGAAGAACCACCAGGGCACGCCGTTCATGGCGGTGAGCACGACGGTCCGAGGGCCGAGCAGCGGCCCGATCGCGGCGGCGACTTCGGCCAGGGCCGGCGCCTTGACCGCGATCACAACCAGGTCCTGCACGCCGAGCTGCGCCGGGCTGGCGCTGGCGCGAACCGGAACCGACAGCAGGCAATCGTTCTCCTGCAGCCGCAACCCGTGCAGCTGCAGCGCGTCGAGCGTCGCTCCGCGCGCGACAACGCTCACCTCGCAGCCAGCTCGCGCGAGCCGGGCGCCGATCCAGCCGCCGATGGCGCCGGCGCCGTAAATACCAACTTTGCGAATCACCTCATGCTCCTGCTGCGCGGCGATCCGCCATCAATTGCGGTAGCCCGGGTCGAGCCGGTCGACTTGCCGCACCAGCGCGTCGAACACGTCCTGGCCGGCGCCGAAGCGGGTGTCCCACTGAAAGGAATCCGCGACGGTTTTCTGCGCGACATGTTCCGGCACCGGGATCGCCGGACCGAGCGTCGCTGTCGCCACCTGGACCTCACAGGCGCGCTGCAGCGTCCACAGCCGCACGAAGGCCAGCGGCAGCGTCTTGCCCCAGGTCAGCAGGCCGTGGTTGCGCAGGATCACCACCGGCTTTTCGCCGATGTTCCTGAGCAGCCGCGGCGCCTCGTCCGAGTGCACCGTGATGCCCTCGAAGTCGTGATACGCCACCATGCCGTGCAGCTGCGCGGAGTAGAAATTGTTCTGCGCCAGGCCGACTTGCGAACAGGCCACGGCCAGGCCCGCCGTCGTGTGCGTGTGCATCACGCAATGCGCATCGGGCAGCTGGTCGTGGATCGCGGCGTGGACCGTGAAGCCGGCCGGGTTCACCGCCCACGGGCTGTCGTCCAGCTTGTTGCCCTGCAGGTCGATCTTCAGCAGGTTGCTGGCCGTGACCTCGCTGTAGTGCAGTCCGAACGGGTTGATCAGGAACTGCGCTGATGGCTGCGCCCCGGCGCTGGAGCCCCCGGTCACGCTGTCCGGCAGCCGCAGCGTGATGTGGTTGTAGATCATCTCGGTCCAGCCCAGCATCGCGAAGATCCGGTAGCAGGCCGCCAGCTCGAGGCGGGCGGCCCATTCGTCGGGATGCACGCCGGGCTTGGTGGTGGGCTTGAGGACGGCGTTCATGGTCAACCTTTCTGAAGACGGATGTGATTACCCTTCGGCGGTGAAGCCGACCTGCTTGACGATCGGCGCCCACTTGGCGGTGTCGCGCTTGACCAGGTCGGCCAGTTCGGCGGAACTCGACGACATCGTTTCCAGGCCGAAGCCGGCCATGCCGTCGATCACGTCCTTTTGCGCCAGCGCGAATTTCATCGCCGCATTGAGGCGGCTCACCACTTCCGGCGTGGCCTTGGCCGGCAGGAAGAAGGCGAACCATTCGCTGTGCGTCGCGTCTTTCAGGCCCTGTTCGGCGAAGGTCGGAACCTCTGACGCGAAGCGGCTGCGCTTGCTGCCGGACGTGCCCAGGATGCGGATCTTGCCGGTCGGCAGGTGCTGGGTGATGTCGCCGATCGGGCCTGACACCGCGGAAATGTTGCCCCCCAGCAGATCGAGCATGGCTGGCTGGGTGCCCCGGTAGGCGGCGTGGTTGAGGTCCAGGCCGGCACTCTTGCCGATCAGCGCGCCGATGAAGTGCGGCGTGGAGCCGGCAGCCGGCGAGCCGAAATTCTGGCCTAGCGGATTGGCCTTGGCCCAGGCCAGGAACTCGGGCACTGTCTTGACTGTGAGCGGCACAGCCGGACCAACCGCGAAGCCGAAATCGAAAACGCAGGCCAGCGTCACCGGCGTCAGGTCGACCGCCGGCTCATACGGCAGCTTCTTGAAAATGTGCGGGTAGATGGTGAGGATGGACGTGGGTGTCTGCAGCACGGTGCTGCCGTCCGGGGCCGCGGCCTTGACGAACTGCACTGCGATCTGGCCGCCGGCGCCAGTCTTGTTTTCCACCACCGCGGTGCGGGCATAGTCGGGCGCCAACCGGGTCGCGACGCGCCGGCAGGTGGTGTCGGACGTGCCGCCGGCAGCGAAGCCGGTGATCAGGCGGACGGTTTCCAGCTGGGCTTGGGCGAATGCGCGCTGGCCGACCGTGGCCAGCAGGGCGGAAGCGCCGGCCGCCTGGATGGCATTGCGACGGCTGATTGCGAAGTCTGGGTTCATGCGGAAATCTCCTGGGGTTGGATGTGCGGGAAAAATGGATCGGTCAGGTCTGGGGCTTGAAGCGCGCCGCCAACGCACTGGTGTGCCGCGCCAGCAGATTGTTGTCCAGGCCGACCGCGACGAACAGGAAACCGAGCTCGAGGTACTTGCGGGCCAGCGTTTCGTCCGGCGTCAGGATGCCGGCGGCCTTGCCGGCCCGGTTGATGCGGCGCACGGCGTCCTCGATCGCGCCCTGGACTTCGGGATGCATCGGGTTGCCAACATGGCCGAGCGACGCGGACAGGTCGGCCGGACCGATGAACACGCCGTCGACGCCCTCAACGGCGGCGATCGCTTCGAGGTTGTCCAGCGCCAGCTGCGACTCGGCCTGCACCAGCAGGCAGACCTGGCTGTTGGCGTCCTTCGGGTAAGTCGCGATCCGGCCCCAGCGCGAGGCCCGTGCCCCGCCCATGCCGCGGATCCCTGACGGCGGATAACGCATCGCGCGCACCAGTTCGGCGGCCTGCTGCGGCGTGTCGACCATCGGCACCAGCAGGGTCTGGATGCCGAGGTCGAGGTACTGCTTGATCAGCGTGGTGCCGGCATGTCCGTGGCCGACCGGCACCCGCGCGATGGCGTGCGTCTGCGGATAGGCGGCGACCGCCTGCGCCTGCTGCAGCAGGCTGCGGATGTCGTTGGGCGAATGCTCGCCATCCAGCAACAGCCAGTCGAAGCCGGCGCCGGCGCAGATCTCGGTGGTGTACGAGTCGCCCAGGCCGACCCAGAGGCCGATCTGCGAACGCTTTTCGGCCAGCGCCTGCTTGAAGGGATTGATCGGGAGTTGCATGGTCGGTCGCGGGCCGGCTGGCCCTCCTTTAGACGAAGTTGAACTGGAAGCGGCCAAGCCGCCCGTAGTCGGCGTCGAAACGGTCGCCCTGTTTCGCCAGCACCGGCCGCGTGAACGATCCGGCCAGCACGGTATCTCCGGCTTCGAGCCGCTCGCCCCAGGGCGCGAGCTTCATCGCCAGCCAGGCGACACCGATGGCCGGGTGGCCCTGCACGCCGGCCGCCAGCCCGGTTTCTTCGACCACGCCGTTGTGGCGCAGGATGGCGCCGCACCAGGGCAGGTCGACCTCGGCCGGCTTCATCTTGATGCCACCGAGCACGATACCGGCGTTGGCGGCGTTGTCGCTGATGGTGTCCTGCACCTTGCGGAAAGCCTTGGTGTGGCGGTCGTGCTGCTCGATGCGCGAGTCGATGATCTCGATCGCGGGCGTGACGTAGTCGGTCGCGGCCAGCACCTCGTCGATGCCAATGTTGCTTCCTTCGAGCCGGCGCTTCAGCACGAAAGCCAGCTCCACTTCGACCCGCGGCACGATGAAGCGCGATGCCGGGATATCGCCCGGCTCAAAAAACATGTCGTCCAGCAGCGTGCCGAAATCGGGCTCGTCGATCTGGCTCGCCTGCTGCATCGCCCGTGACGTCAGCCCGATCTTGTGGCCGCGCCGGACCCGCCCCGCGTCGGTCTTCATCTTCACCCAGGCGCGCGAGATGGCATAGCCGTCCTCGACCGTCATGCCGGGAAAACGTCTGGAAAAATGCTCGACCTGCACGCGCGACTTTTCGCTCGCGTCCAGCTCGGCCGCGAGTTGGGCGATGCGTTGCGGGCTAAACATGGACGATCTCATTGCGCATCCACCTGCCATCGCGCAAAGCAATGTCATCCCGGCCAAAAGCGTCATCCCGGCCTCGAGCCGGGATCCATGCAAGCGTCATCCCGGCCTTGAGCCGTAGACCAAGCGTCTTCCCGGCCTTGAGCCGGAAACCAAGTGTCATCCCGGCCTTGAGCCGGGATCCATGATTTGCGGATCGAGCCCGCAATGACGTGGGGTGGGTCACTTGTTGAACAGGGGATGCAGGTTGCTGTGCTTGGCGTCGTAGACCTGGCCGGGGCTCTCGTCGATCTGGATGGTGACGCCGACGTGGGCCTGCCTGAAGGCGTCGGCGAAACGCGCCTGCGCCAGCTTCAGCAGCGCATCGCCGGTGGCCTTCTTCGCGGCGTCGCTGCGACCGTGCGCGATCCGCACATTGATATAGCAGAAGCCGTAATCGTCATTGGTGTCGGCGACCTCGTAGTGCTGCGCCGGGTAGGCCAGCACCCGCGTGCCGCCAGTCGGGAACAAGGGCTTGCCGTCGTCGTCCCGCTGCGCGACCAGCATCTTCGCGATCTCCTTGCAGAACGCGGACATGTCGACCAGCGGTTCGAGGTTGGCGGTGTATTGAAGGACGACGTGGGGCATGGCTCTACTCGATGGTCATGGTGGCCACGGTGCAACTCACCGCGAAGATCGGGATCGGCTTGAAATGCTGGACCTCGCCGCGCCCGCGGGCAGCGGCGGCGACGGCGATGAAGTTGCGGATCTCGAAGCCGCCCTGGCCGGCGTCGCGGTACGTCGCTGCGTCGGTGTACGACAGCAGGGCTTGCCGATCGTTGCGGATCCAGCGATCCAGGAATTCGCGGTCCCAGGCTTCGTTGACCTTGCCCGAATCGGGTGTGGCCGGCCAGTGCGAAATGCCGCCGGTGCCGACCAGCGCGATCCGCTCCGGCACGCTGTCGCAGGCGCGGCGCAAGGCGTCGCCAAAAGCCCACACCCGCTTGAGCGGCGTCAGAGGTGGGCCCTGGCAATTGATGTTGACCGGGATGACAGCGAGGTCGTAGTCGGGCGTGAGGAAGTTCAGCGGAACCATGATCCCGTGGTCGAACCGCCATTCCTGTGCGTACGCCACATCGACGTCCTGCATGACCTGCGTGATCAGGCGCTGCGACAGGTCGGCGTTGCCGGGCACGCGGGTCTTCGCGATGCCGAGCCATGCCGGGTCCTCGATCGGGCCGGAGTATTCGTCGGCCATTCCGATCGCATAGGCCGGCATGTTGTCCATGAAGAAGTTGGCAAAGTGCTCGGCTGCGATCACGATCACGGCGTCCGGCCGGGTGGCCCGCAACGCCTGGCCCATGCGGAAAAACTCGGCGTGCAGTGCATCTTTGGTCGCCGGATCGGCCAGGTGCGCACGCCCCGTGATGCCGGGCGCGTGACTGCAGATGCCGGCGAACACCAGGCTCATCTCGCAGGCCTCATGGCAGCGTTCATACGCCGGCCACTTTCTCGTCGGTGCCGGTCGTCATCGCGTAGATGCCGGCGCGCACCGGCCCGTGCTTGCGCACGCCGTCCCGCATCGCTTCCAGGTAATCGGCCCAGGCCACGCCGAGCAGCGGCGCGAAGTGCATCAGCAACTGCCCGTTGCAGCCCAGCACGTACAGCTTGCCGATGTCACCGTCGCGGATGGCAGCGCGCTCCTCCTCGCTCAGCTCGTACTCCAGCAGCAGCTGGTCGCGGTCCTCGCGGTAGCGCCGCTGCACCGCGGCCTCGCGGTTGAGGTGGTACAGGAATTTCTGGGTGGCGTACAGGCTCATGCAGCTGCCCCACGACAACCGTCATCCGGGGCTCGACCCGGGATCCAGGAACCGTCATCCCGGGCTTGACCCGGGATCCAGCAACTGTCATCCGGGGCTCGACCCGGGATCCAGGAGTTCATGGATTGCGGGTCTAGCCCGCAATGACATGCCGGGCTCTTCACGCGCCCCCCCAGTGCGGGATGTGATGGCTGCCCATCGACACCGCCACGTTCTTCGGCTCGCAGAACACCTCGTAGCTCCAGCTGCCGCCTTCGCGGCCGGTGCCCGACGCCTTGGTACCGCCGAAGGG
>JAJAZH010000058.1 GCA_026785815.1 Ramlibacter sp.
CGACCTGCGGGCGCGCACGCCGAACCAGAGCGTTTACCTGGAAAACATCGCGACCCACGACATCACCTTCGGCATCGGCCCGGCCGGCACCGGCAAGACCTATCTTGCAGTCGCCTGCGCAGTGGATGCGCTGGAACGCAGTGCCGTGCAGCGCATTGTGCTCACCCGGCCGGCGGTGGAGGCCGGCGAGAAACTCGGTTTCCTGCCGGGCGACCTGAGCCAGAAGGTGGATCCTTACCTGCGGCCGCTCTACGACGCACTCTACGAGTTGATGGGATTCGAGAAAGTCACCAAGGCCTTCGAACGCCAGGCGATCGAGATCGCGCCGCTGGCCTTTATGCGGGGCCGCACCCTGAACAACGCGTTTGTGATCCTGGACGAAGCGCAGAACACCACCCCCGAACAGATGAAGATGTTCCTGACGCGGATCGGGTTTGGCGCGAAAGCCGTGGTCACCGGCGACATCAGCCAGATCGACCTGCCCAAGGGCCAGCTCTCCGGGCTGGTGGAAGCGGAGTACATCCTCAAGCGCGTCAAAGGCATCGCCCACACCCGCTTCACCAGCGCCGACGTGGTGCGCCATCCACTGGTGGCGCGGATCGTCGATGCCTATGACGCCGCCCGCAAGCGTGAGGCGAAATAAGCCCCTGCCAGGCGCATGGCTGGAGCAGGCGGCGCGGCCATGAACCCGGAACTGGACCTGGAACTGCAGTTCTCCGACTTTGCTTCGGTCGTCGCACACCGAAACATCCTGCAGCGGTCCGCGGTCAGCCGCTGGATCCGCCATGCACTGGCCGCCCCGGCCGAACTCACGGTACGCGTGGTCGGCGACGCCGAGGGGCGCGCGCTGAACCTGCAGTACCGTGGCAAGGACTATCCGACCAACGTGCTGACCTTCGACTACGCCCGGGAGCCGGTGGTGATGGCGGACCTGGTCCTGTGCGGACCAGTCATTGCCCGCGAGGCCCGCGCGCAGCGCAAGTCCCTGCAAGCGCATTACGCCCACCTGCTGGTTCACGGCACGCTGCACGCCCAGGGCTACGACCACGAGAGCGGCGCAGACGATGCGCTCGAAATGGAAGCGCTCGAAGTGCTGTTGCTGGCTTCACTCGGGTTCGACAACCCGTACTGACCGGCTCAGACGACCCGCAGCGGAATCGTCACCGGTCCGTCGTTGATGAGGTGCACTTTCATGTCGGCGCCGAACCGGCCGGTGGCAACGACAGGGTGGGCCCGCTGCGCCTGCGCCACCAGGTAGTCGTACAAGCGGCGGCCCTCATCAGCTGCTGCAGCCTGGGTGAAACTCGGGCGGTTGCCACCGGAAGTGTCGGCGGCCAGCGTGAACTGGCTGACCAGCAGCAGGCCGCCCCCGACCTCCTGCACGCTGCGATTCATCTTGCCGTTTTCGTCGCTGAAGATTCGAAGCTTGAGCAGTTTCGCCAGCAGCCGGTCGGCCTGGCCCTCGCCGTCGCCACGTTCCGCGCAGACCAGGACCAGCAGCCCCTGCGCGATTGCACCGATCGCCACGCCGGCCACTTCGACCCGGGCCTGCGCGACGCGCTGGATGAGGCCGATCAGATCAAGTCCTCCTCATCCCCGAAGTGCACTTCGACGTCGTCCGGCAGCAGCTGGATCGTCGCGCGAAGTCCGGGCACGGCGCTCATCAACGCCTGTTCGACCGATGCCCGTACCGCGGCCGCGCGACGCAGGCTCCAGTCGGCGGGCATGTGCATGTGCATGTCCAGGAAGCAGCGGCGTCCCGAGCGACGGCTCGAAATGTGGTCGAAGCGGATCGTCTTGTGTTCGAACCCGGCCAGCGTCTTGCGGACCTCGGCCAGCACCTCGGGTTCGAGTGCTTCGTCCATCAGGCCCTGCGAGGACTTCCACATCAGATGCGCGCCCTCGCGCAGGATGTTCAAGGCGACACCAATGGCGACCGCCGGGTCCAGCCACAGCCAGTCGGTCAAAGCCACCAGGCCCACCCCGACCACGACACCGGCCGAGGTCCAGACGTCGGTGATCAGGTGCCGCGCATCGCCCTCGAGCGCCATCGAACGATGCTGCTTCGACGATTTCAGCATCACCCAGGCCAACCCGCCGTTGAGCGCCGAAGCCAGCACGGAAAGCGTCAGGCCCCAGCCGAGCGCGCCGAGCGGGTGTGGATTCTGCAGTCGCTGCAGAGCTGCCCAGATGATCCCGATCGCCGCCACGATGATCATCAGCCCCTCGAAGCCGGAGGAAAAGTATTCGGCCTTGTGATGACCGTAGGGATGATCGGCATCGGCGGGGCGTCGTGCGATCGTGACCATCAGCAAGGCGAAGGCCGCACTGGCGAGGTTGACCAGCGACTCCATCGCGTCGGACAGCAATCCGACCGAGTCGGTGAGCAGCCAGGCTGCGGTCTTCATCAGGATGGTGACCACGGCCACAGCGATCGAAATTCGCAGCAACAGGGTCGGGGTGGCGGCTTTGGCCGCGGCAGCCAGGTTCATGCGGACATTGTGCACAGGCACAATCGGCCCATGTTGCGCATCAATGGGGCCGCGATCGCGTTCTGTGTCGTCATGACGGCTCACCCCGGCGCGGTGGTGCAGGCCCAGACCCCGCCGTCAGCGACCGAGGCGGCTGCCTACACCGGCGTTCATGCCGCCGCGCAGCGCGGGAACGTGGTGCAGATCGAGACGTTGGCGAAGGCCGGCGCCGACATGAACGCCCGGGACGGCAATGGCCGCACGGCATTGCACGTTGCGACATTCGCGAAACAGCGTGACGCGATCCGCTTGCTGGCGCGCCTCGGTGCGGATCTGCAACGACTGGACCACGACCGCTACGACGCTGTCACGATCGCCTCGGTGGCCGATGACGAAGACACCTTGCGGCTACTGCTGTCGCTTGGCGCCAGCGCCAAGCTGATCACGAGCCGGTATGACGGAACGGCCCTGATTGCCGCAGCGCACCTCGGCCACGATGGTGTGGTCCGGCAACTGATCTCAGCCGGGGCGCCGGTGAACCATGTGAATAACCTGCACTGGACCGCAGCCATCGAGGCGGTCGTGCTGGGGGATGGCGGGCGGCGGCACCAGCTGTCGCTGCAGGCGCTGATCGCCGGCGGCGCCGACCTGCGCCTGGCCGACCGGCAGGGCCTGACGCCGCTGGCGCTGGCGCGTTCGCGCGGCTACCGCGAAATGGTCCTGATGCTCGAGCGGGCCGGGGCGAGGTGACCTGACCCGGGACCGAGCCATCAGGCCAGCGTCACGCGAGCGAACTTGCGCTTCCCGACCTGGACCACATAAGTCCCTGCCTCCAGCTTCAGTCCTTTGTCGCTGACCACCGCCGAGTCGATCCGGACACCGCCGCCGTCGATCAGCCGGTTGGCTTCGGAGCCGGACGGCGCCAGTCCGGCCTGCTTGAGCAAAGCGCCGATCCCGAGCGGAGCGGACAGCTGCACCTGCGCAATCTCATCGGGCACGCCGCCTTTGCTGCGGTTGCTGAAATCCTGCTCGGCCGTGGCTGCCGCCGACGCCGAATGAAATCGCGCCGTGATCTCCCGGGCCAGCAGCACCTTGGCCTCCTTGGGATTGCGGCCGCCTTCCACTTCCCGCTTCAGCGCGGCAATCTCCGCTTCGCTGCGAAAGCTCAGCAGGGAGAACCAGCGCCACATCAGGACGTCCGAGATCGACAGCACCTTGGCGAACATGGTGTTCGGGTCTTCGCTGATGCCGATGTAATTGTTCTTGCTCTTGGACATCTTTTCGACGCCGTCGAGCCCTTCCAGCAGGGGCATTGTCAGGATGCACTGCGGCTCTTGCCCATATTCCTGCTGAAGATGGCGGCCCATCAGCAGGTTGAATTTCTGGTCGGTGCCGCCGAGTTCGAGGTCGCTCTTCAGTGCGACCGAGTCGTAGCCTTGCATCAGCGGGTACAGGAACTCGTGGACCGAGATCGACTGGCCGGCTTTGAAGCGCTTGTTGAAGTCGTCGCGCTCCATCATCCGGGCGACGGTGTATCTGGCGGCCAGCTGGATCATTCCCCGAGCGCCGAGCGGGTCGCTCCACTCGCTGTTGTAGCGAAGCTCGGTCCGGGCCGGGTCCAGGATCTTGTCGGCCTGGGTCCGATAGGTCTCGGCATTGACCTTGATCTGCTCGGCAGTCAGCGGCGGCCGGGTGCTGTTGCGCCCCGACGGGTCGCCGATCATCGACGTGAAGTCACCGATCAGGAAAATGACGGTATGGCCCAGATCCTGCAGTTGTCGCATCTTGTTGAGTACGACCGTATGCCCGATGTGGATATCCGGGGCGGTCGGGTCCAGCCCGAGTTTGATTCTCAACGGCACGCCGGTAGCTTCCGACCGCGCCAGCTTGTAGGTCCATTCCTCCACGGGCAACAGCTCATCAGCACCGCGCAGCGAGGACGCCAGGGCTTCCCGGACGGTCTCGGTCACGGGATGGTTATTTGTAACAGAAGCTTGATTCATAAGGGGTTTTTTGATTTTGAGCAGCCGGCAATGTCATACTCCGGCACCCCATTCGCTGCAGCGGATTCTAAAGCGCGAGTGATTCCTCGCAGAGTCCCCCAGGGTTGTCGCTGTAAGGAACTTGTCCTGCCCCGTGTAGGACTAATCCTGCCAGTCTCTTAAAAGGATTTCCCGAGTTGAATAACGGTTTCATTGCCGCCGGCGAAAAATTGCTGGCCCGCGCTGCCCACGCCCTCGAACATCATCCGAAGCACATCACCGCGCTGCTCGCGGCACTGCTCCTTGGCGGTGGCGGTGGCGCATTCGCCGTGGCTTCGCTGGGCCCGGATCCGTCGGCCCTGCCGGTGACGCAGATTCTCGAGGCGGTCGAGCCGCTGCCGCTGGCCGCCCAGGGCGAAGCGCTCGACCTGCACCGCCTGAAGCTGTTTCGCTCCGAGCTGAGTCGATCGACCGACACCGTCGAGTCCCTGCTGTCCCGCCTGGGTGTGGACGATCCTGCGGCCGCTACTTTCCTGCGCGCCGAGTCGAACTTCCGCGCCGTGGTCCTGGGCCGTGCAGGTCGCACCATCACGGTGGAGGCCAACGACAGCCACGCAATGGACAAGCTCACGGTGCGCTGGGCCCCTGAAGACGACGGTAATTTCCGCCGCCTGGTGGTGGAACGCACGGCCCCGGGCCAGTTCGCGTCACGCGTTGAAAGCGCGCCGCTCACCGCATCCGCGCGCCTGGCCAGTGGCACCATCCGCACCTCCCTGTTCGCTGCGGCGGACGAATCGCGAATCCCGGAATCGATCGCTATCCAGATGGCGGACATCTTCGCTTCCGAGATCGATTTTCACCGCTCACTGCGCAAGAACGACCGTTTCAACATCGTGTATGAGGCGCTCGAAGCCGACGGCGAGCCCCTGCGCACCGGCCGCATCCTGTCGGCCGAGTTCGTCAATGGTGGCAAGACCCACCAGGCCATGTGGTTCGAGGAGCCGGGCCAGAAGGGCGGTTATTTCACGCTCGACGGGCGCAGCCTGCGCCAGTCGTACCTGGCTTCGCCGATGGAGTTTTCGCGCGTGACCAGCGGCTTCGCGATGCGCTTCCACCCGATCCTGCAGCAGTGGAAGGCGCACCTCGGCGTGGACTATGCTGCGCCCACCGGCACGCCAGTGCGCACCATCGGCGACGGCATCGTCGAGTTTGCCGGTGTGCAGAACGGTTTCGGCAACGTCGTGATCATCCAGCATGGCAACAGCGACCAGACCATCTATGCCCACCTGAGCCAGATCGCCGTGCAACCGGGCCAGAAAGTTGTGCAGGGGCAGCACATCGGGGCGGTCGGCGCAACCGGCTGGGCCACCGGGCCCCACCTTCACTTCGAATTCCGGGTCAACGGGATCCACCACGATCCGCTGCTTGCGGCCAGGAACTCCGGCGCCGCCGCAGTTTCAGCTGCTGCACGGCCCGCTTTCGAGCGCGTCTCGCGCCTGATGCGCAACCAGCTCACCGCGGCAACCACGACGGTCGCCAGCGCGCAATAGCTGTCGCTGCATTGGGCGTCCGGCCACGGCCAGTGCGGCCGTGAGCAACCCGGCGCCGGGTAACATCGGCGCATGTCCGACCTCTTCATCGGCCTGATGTCCGGCACGTCGCTCGACGGTGTCGACGGCGTTCTGGCCGACTTTTCAGAAGCCAGGCCAAAGGTCATCCAGCACGCCAGCCGACCTTTTCCGACGGCCCTGCGGACCGAGTTGCTGGCGCTGAACCGCAGTGGCGAGGCTGAACTGCATCGCGCGGCGCTGGCAGGCAACGCCCTGGTCCGCGTCTATGCCGAAGTCGTGCATGAACTGCTGGCCAGCGCCGATCGAGGTGTGGCTGCGATCGGCGCCCATGGTCAAACCGTCAGGCATCGCCCGCAGGAATTCGACGGCACCGGCTACACGCTGCAACTGAACCAGCCAGCCTTGCTGGCGGAGCTGACCGGAATCGACGTGGTCGCCGACTTCCGCAGCCGCGACGTTGCCGCCGGCGGCCAGGGCGCTCCGCTCGCGCCTTTTTTCCACCAGGCCTGGTTCGCGCAGGCCGGACAGACCCTCGGCGTGTTGAACATCGGCGGCATCTCGAACATCACCTTGCTACGCACCGACGGCTCGATGGCCGGTTTCGATTGCGGCCCCGGCAACGCCCTGATGGATGGCTGGTGCCGCCAGCACCTGGGGCACGAATTCGACAACGCAGGGGCCTGGGCTGCCGGCGGCAAGGTCTTGGCGCCGCTGCTCAACCAGCTTCGCTCCGAGGCTTATTTCAGCCGTCAGCCACCCAAAAGCACCGGCCGCGACCTTTTCAACGCCGAGTGGCTGGCTCCCCAGTTGTCCAGGTTCGCTTCGGCCGCGCCGCAGGATGTCCAGGCGACGCTGACCGAACTCACGGCCCAGGCCTGCGCCGACGATGTACTGCGGCATGCACCAGAGCTGAAAACGCTGATCGTGTGCGGCGGCGGAGCCCTCAACACCCACCTGATGACGCGCCTTCAGACCTTGCTGCCGGGCGCGCAGGTCAGGTCGAGCGACCATTTCGGCCTGCCGCCGCTGCAAGTCGAAGCCACTGCGTTTGCCTGGCTGGCACGCCGAACCCTGCGGCGCGAGAAACTCGATCTCCAAAGCACAACGGGCGCCAGAGGCGCCCGTGTCTTGGGATGCGTGTATCCGGCCTGACCGGAGCGGGGGTCAGCTCGAGAAGCTGGAGCCGCAGCCGCAGGTGCTGGTGGCGTTCGGGTTCTTGATCACGAACTGCGCGCCTTGCAGGTCTTCCTTGTAGTCGATCTCGGCGCCGACCAGGTACTGGTAGCTCATGGCGTCGATCAGCAGCGAAACCCCATTCTTGGTCATCACCGTGTCGTCCTCATTGGTGATCTCGTCGAAGGTGAACCCGTACTGAAAGCCGGAGCAGCCACACCCCTGTACGAAAACGCGCAGCTTCAGCTCGGCATTGCCTTCTTCGGCAATCAGGTCGGCCACCTTGGCCGCCGCGCTGTCGGTGAAGACCAGCGGACCGCCGGGCATGGATGGCATTTCAGCCTGGATGTTTTCGGCGACTGCGCTCATGAGGAACTCCGGTAAGACTGTTGCTTAAATATTACGCTAAATCGCTCGGGTATCAGGCCAGCGTCTGTTTTGCCGCCAGCTTGAGTAAGGGCTTTTCATCGTCCACCAGAAGCGGCTTGAGTGTCCCGGAGATGACGGCACCCTGGTGCATTTCAAGCGCTTTGTAGGTGATGTCGCCTTCGATCCGGGCGCGAGGCTGGAGTTCGAGCAATTCACGGGCGTTGACCGGTCCGTTCACGGTGCCGTTGATGATCACGTGGTCGGCATCGATCGCGCCCTGCAC
>JAJAZH010000059.1 GCA_026785815.1 Ramlibacter sp.
ATGCTTGCCCTTGAGCGACAGGAACAGGTCGGCGGTGCGTGCGGTCTCCTCGTCGGTCATGCCGGCGACTGGCTCGTCGAGCAGCAGCAGCTTCGGGTCCTGCATCAGCAGCATGCCGATCTCCAGCCACTGTTTCTGGCCGTGACTGAGGTTGCCCGCCAGCCGCGTCATGCCGTCGCGCAGCTGGATCGTCTCCAGCACCTCCGCCAGCCGGTCGCCGTGGCCGGAATCGAGCCGGAAGAACATCGACGAGGTCACGCCCTTGTCGGTCTTGAGCGCCAGCTCCAGGTTCTCGAACACTGTCAGCTGCTCGAACACCGTCGGCTTCTGGAACTTGCGGCCGATGCCCATCTGCGCGATCTGCGGCTCGGTGTAGCGCAGCAGGTCGATGGTGCTGCCGAAGAACACCGTGCCCGAATCGGGCCGGGTCTTGCCGGTGATGATGTCCATCATCGTGGTCTTGCCCGCACCGTTCGGGCCGATGATGCAGCGCAACTCCCCCGGCGCGATGTCGAGCGAGAGCTTGTCGATCGCCTTGAAGCCGTCGAAGCTGGCGCTCACGTCTTCGAGATAGAGGATGCGGCCGTGCGTGACGTCGACCTCGCCGGCCGTGGCGACGCGGCCAAAGCCGGCTTCGCGGCCGCCCGATTCGGTCCGGCCGGCGTTCTTCTTCAGCGCAAAGGCGCTGACCCGGCGCGAGCCCTCGTCCAGCAGGTCGGGCGTCATCCCGCAGGCCTCTTGAGCTTGTTCGCCAGGCCGGCGATGGCCCTGGACTGGCGCAGCAGGCCGACGATTCCATTGGGCAGGAACAACGTCACCGAGATGAACAGCGCGCCCAGGAAATACAGCCAGAACTCCGGCGCGGCGACCGTCAGCCAGCTTTTCGCGCCGCTGACGATAAAGGCGCCGACGATCGGTCCGATCAGTGTGGCGCGGCCGCCCACCGCGGCCCAGACGGCGAACTCGATCGAATTGGCCGGGCTCATTTCGCTCGGGTTGATGATTCCCACCTGCGGCACGTAGAGCGCGCCGGCGACACCGCACATGATCGCCGACAGGGTCCAGATGGTGAGCTTGTAGCCGACTGGCGAGTAACCCGAGAACATGACCCGCGTCTCGGCGTCGCGGATGGCCTGCAGCACCCGGCCGAACTTGCTCGCCACCAGCCAGCGCGCGAACAGGAAAAAGCCCAGCAGCGTCAGCCCGGTCAGCACGAACAGGGTCATGCGCATCGACGGCGTCGCGACCGGAGCGCCCAGGATGCGCTTGAAATCGGTAAAGCCGTTGTTGCCGCCGAAGCCGGTCTCGTTGCGGAAGAACAGCAGCATCGCGGCAAAGGTCATGGCCTGCGTGATGATCGAAAAGTAGACGCCCTTGATGCGTGAGCGGAAGGCGAAAAAGCCGAACACGCAGGCCACGACGCCGGGCACCGCGACGATCAGGAACAGCGTGGCGGCGAAGCTGTCGGAAAAACTCCAGTGCCAGGGCAGCGTCTTCCAGTCGAGGAACACCATGAAATCCGGCAGTTCGCTCTTGTAGTTGCCGTCGCGGCCGATCTGGCGCATCAGGTACATGCCCATCACATAGCCGCCCAGCGCGAAGAAGAGGCCATGGCCGAGCGACAGGATGCCGGTGTAGCCCCAGATCAGGTCCATCGCCAGCGCGCAGATCGCGTAGCACATGATCTTGCCAACCAGGCCGACCGCGTAGTCGCTCAGGTGAAAGGCGCTGCTTCTGGGCAGCGCCAGGTTCAGCAGCGGCGCGACCGCGCAGACCACGATCAGCGCCACGACGAAGCTGGTCCAGCCCCAGCGGCCGAGGACGGCCGGACGGGTGGGCATCCGGGTATTTCCGGGAGCCACCGCGGAACCGGCTTCGCCGGACCGCTGGTGGCGCCCCCTTGAGGGGGAGGCGCCGAAGGCGCTTCGGGGGTGGGTCATGCTTCCGCGCTCCGGCCCTTCACCGCGAAGATGCCCTGCGGGCGCTTCTGGATGAAGATGATGATCAGCACCAGCACCGCGATCTTGGCCAGCACGGCGCCGGCCCAGCCTTCGAGAAACTTGTTCAGCACGCCGAGGCCCAGCGCCGCATAGACGGTGCCCGCGAGCTGCCCGACGCCGCCCAGCACCACCACCATGAAGGCGTCGACGATGTAGCCCTGGCCCAGGTCCGGTCCGACATTGCCGATCTGGCTGAGCGCGCAACCCGCCAGCCCGGCGATGCCGGAGCCGAGCGCGAAGGCATAGGTGTCGATCCGCGCCGTGTTGACGCCCATGCAGGAGGCGATCGGGCGGTTCTGCGTGACGCCGCGCACGAACAGGCCCAGCCGGGTGCGGCCGATCAGGAAGGCCATGCCCAGCAACACGACGGCCGCGAAGCCGATGATGATGATCCGGTTCCACGGCAGCTGCAGGTTGCCCAGGATCTGGACCCCGCCGCTCATCCAGCTCGGATTTTCGACGCCGACGTTCTGCGCGCCGAACACCGACCGCACCAGTTGCTGCAGCATCAGGCTGATGCCCCAGGTGGCGAGCAGCGTCTCCAGCGGCCGGCCGTACAGGAAGCGGATCACCGACTGCTCCAGCAGCGCGCCCATCAGGGCGGAAGCTGCGAACGCGACCGGGATCGCGGCCAGCAGGTACCAGTCGAAGGCACCGGGCAGGTACTTCTGGAACAGGCCCTGCACCACATAGGTGGCATAGGCGCCGATCATCATCAGCTCGCCGTGCGCCATGTTGATGACGCCCATGAGGCCGTAGGTGATGGCCAGGCCCAGCGCCACCAGCAGCAGGATCGACCCCAGGCTGATGCCACTGAAGACGGCGCCGATCCGGTCGCCCCACGCCAGCGAGGCTTCCACGGTGCGCAGCGAGCTTTCGATCGCCGCCTTGACATCGGCCTCGGACTCGACCTTCAGGCGCCCGATCAGCACGCTCTTGGTGTTGGTGTTGTTGCTGCCCGCCAGCAGCTTCGCCGCCTGCAGCCGCCGGGACTTGTCGGGGCTGTTGAGCAGGATGGCGGCGCGCACCACCTCGAGCTGGCCCTTGATCTCCGGGTTGGTTTCGGCGGCGAAAGCCTTCTCGATCAGCGGCAGCTTGGCTTCGTCGGTCTCGGCCAGCATCGACTTGATGGCGCCGCGACGAACCTTCTCGTCCGGCGAGAACAGCTTGAGCGCGGCGGCGGCGGAGTCCAGTTCGCCCCGCATGCGGTTGTTGATGATGACGTCCTCGGCGCCGTCAGGCAGCGGCGTCGCCGCGCCGGTGACCGGGTCGGTGGCCTTGCCGTTGCGCACGACGAAGACCTTGTCACCCGCGATCTTCACCGCTTCGTCCGACAGCGCCTGGATGAAGGCCGCCGTCCGCTCGTCCGCCGTCGCCACCGCCTTGTTCAGCGCCTCGCTGCGGGCGTCCGTTTCACCGACGGCGATGGCCTTTGCTTCGCCGGCGGTCAACGCGTGGGCACTGGCGGCGGCGAGCAGAGCGACTGCGAAGAAGAGTTGTTTGATCATGAAGAGCACCCCGTCATTCCCGCCGAGGGGACGCGAAAGCGCCATCCCCGCGGAGGCGGGGACCCAGGGCTCCTTCTTCTTCAGTGCCCTGGATTCCCGCCTCCGCGGGAATGACGTTCCTTACTTCTTGGCCGGCTCGTCGGGCTTCTTGTCGTTGCCTTCGATGTACGGCGACCAGGGCTTGGCCTTGACCGGGCCCGGAGTCTTCCAAACGACGTTGAACTGGCCGTCGGCCTTGATCTCGCCGATGAACACCG
>JAJAZH010000060.1 GCA_026785815.1 Ramlibacter sp.
GCTGCAGCAAGCAGCTGCAGCGAATAGCCCCCCAATACAGCCAGGCGCTGTATTACTTTTTCAGCTTGCCCCGCGCATCAGTGGCGGCCTGCTTGATCCAATCGTTCTTGCTGCCAGCCGCGTAGTTCTCAAGCGCCTTGTCCATCTTCGCCAGCGAGCCCGCATCCAGCCCCTCACGTACCATGCCAGCGGTCGGCTCCCAGCGCATGAGCGCCACCAGACTCCTGGGGTCGGGCTTGTCGACTTGCACAAGCCGTGCCATCACCACTGCCTCCGGCTCCTTGGTGAACTTTGCGGTTAGCCGCACGTGGGTGATGGCCCAATCGTTATAACTCATCACTTCCGTCAGGCTCAAGGTGTCCGGCGGATTGGTGAACAGCGGTGGGTTCTTCGTGACGATGTCGGCAACTTGGCGGGCAGCGACCGGCGTCAGCTGGTCGAAGGTATTGGACGCCTGCATCAGGCTCACCAGGATCAAGCGTGAAAAGGCGTTGTTGCCGTCCGCGACCAGCTGCCGCAGCTGCTGCTGCTCGTTCGCATTCTTCACGAAGGGGAGCAAGTGCACCAGGTCGCCGTAATAGTCGTCGTCGGGGATGAAACCCTTGCGCCGGGCTGTCGACAACACGCTGATCGAGTCCTTGAAATACCCCAAGCGCGAGTACGTCAACGCAGCGGCTTTGCCGAGCAACGGGTTCGCCGAGCTGGTCGCCGTCGCTGACAGGAGTGAGCGGATCTCAGCCTTGTCCTTCTCGTTCTTCGATTCGCGGTGAAGATCACCAGCAAGACGCACCAACTGAACTGACTCGGAGTGCTCCATGATCGGGACGTTGCGCAGACGCCCCAGCACGGCGGCGACATTGGCCGAGGTCGCCGGCAGCGCCTTGGTCGCCCTCACTTCTTCCAGCACCGAGAACCTCGGGCGGCCTGGTTCACCATGGTCAAACAGCTTTTGGGCTTTGTCCTCGTGTTCCGTCTTGAGTTTGGCCGCCTCTGCTGTCTCCGGGCGCGGCGTGCGTGCCTGGGCGCTGACTTCGGCCGTGGGAGCCAGTAGTAACTGGAGCGAAAGAAGCACCCCAGCCGTGACGCTGAGTAATTTTCTGCTGCTCATAATTCACCATCCCTTCAGTGCGTTGTATACAGAGACCGGAAGCCGTGGCGTCATATTGGACAGGTTCCACACCTTTTGCTCGAAAACACTGTTTGACGGGCTCACGGTCCGATCGGCAACCAGCAAATGCCAGCCCTGGAAGATGAGATGAATCATGGGGAGGAAGTGAGCCGACGGGTTCTAAATTTATGCCCAGCGCGGTCATAGTTCGATGTCATAGTCGATGCGGATTCCAGCACTGGCGCGGCCGCCGGAGGGTGACTCGACACCTTGACATGGTGGGGGGTCGTTGGTTCGAGTCCAATCGCGCCTACCAAGAATTCATGAGGGTTCGGTTAGAGACCGGGGCAACGGCAGCAACCCCCTGGACGAGTAGCCGCCCCCAAAGCAAAGAGGGCTACCCCCCGCAGCAAGCAGCTGCAGCGAATAGCCCCCCAATACAGCCAGGCGCTGTATTACTTTTTCACAGCTGCCAGGTTGGCCCTGGCGCGATCCGATACCTGCTTGATCCACGGGCTGTCGCTGGTGGCGGCCCAGGCCGCGATCCGGCTGTCGATCTTGGCCAGCTCTGTTGGGCTCATCGCGTCCTTGACCAGGTTGGCAGTCTCATCCCAGTGCATCATCGAGACCAGCGCCCTGGGATCGGTCGTGTCGACCTTGACCAGGCGGGCCACTGTCGAACGCTGCGGCTCCTTGCTCAGATGGGAACTCACCCGCACGTTGGCCACCAGCCAGTCGTTGTAGTTCAGCATGTCCACGCCGCCAATGGCGGTGGGGATACTGTTAAAGCCGGGCGGGTTCGAAGTCATCAACGTCAACACCCCCTGCGCCGCCGCCGGTGTCAGACCCTCAAACACATGATCCGCCATCATCAGGTTGTTCAGGATCATGCGCGCGTGCGCGTTTTTCCCGTCCGTGAGCAAGTGCACCACCCTGAGCTGGTCGTTGCCGCTCTTCACGTCCGGCAGCAAGTGAGCCAGGTCACCGAAGTAGTGGTCGTTCGTGATGAAGCCCTTCTGTCGCGCGGTCGCCAGCACCCCGAGCGTGTCCGGAAAATACCCGAGGCGGGAATAGGTCAGCGCAGCTGCCTGGCCCAACAGTGGGTTCGCCGAACTGGTCGCCAGCGCCGCCAACAGTCCCCGGATCTCGGCCTTGTCTTTCTCGTCGGTCGACTGGGCGTGAAGGTCGCCGGCCAGGCGGACCAACTGAACTGACTCGGAGTGGTTCATGACCGGGGTGGTGCGCAGGCGCCCCAGCACGGCTGCCACGTTGGCCTTGGTGGCCGGCAGACCCTGCATGGCCCGCACTTCCTCCAACACCGAGAACTTTGGGCGCCCGGCAGCGCCGTGGTCGAACAGCTTCTGGGTCTTGTCCACGTGCTCCGCTTTGGCTCTGGCTGCCTCCGGCGTGTCGGCCCCCCGGTTCAGTGCGCTCATCGGCGACTGTGCATTCACTCCGACCGGGGCCGCCAGTTGGAATGCGAGCAGCGCTGCGGTCACGATGCTGAGAATTGTTTTGTGGTTCATGATTACCACCTCTTGAGTGTGGTGTAGACGTTGACGGGCAGCGTGGTCCCCAAGTGATCCAAGGCCCACATCTTGTTTTCGAAATTGATGTCGATCAAGGGGCTCGCCGACCGGTAACCGAGCCTCTTGGTGTAGCCGCTACTGCAGTACCCGCTATGACATTCAGGCAACATAAGGTCCACGATACGCTGACTGCCTATGACTGGCACGGCCCTCGATTCACGCGTTGTTCAGACCTTCCCTAAGGCTTTCAGCTACTCAAATGAGACGAATCATGGGAAGGCGGCGAGCCGAGTGGTTCTAGACTAATGACCAGCGCGGTCATAATTTCGATGTCATAGTCGGTGTGGATTGGAGTACCGGCGCGGCTTCCGGGGGGAGCTCGACACTTTGACATGGTGGGTGAGTCGCGGCCTCCGCACAGCTCCTCGCGCAGCCTTACCGATTCGTTCAGGGCGGTGGCCGCTTGAGCAGCGCGAATAGCCGCGCTCGATCCAGCCAGACCGTGACGACTTCCCAGCCGATCGTCCCCAGCGCATCGAGGTCGGAGATCGCCATGGGAGTCGGTTGCCCGGTGGCGTCAATCTCCATCTGCGTGGTGTGATACTCCCATTTCATCGTCAACCTTCCTTGGGCGATGCCCGTGCGTCAGCTTATTGGAAGACGCTTCGCCTGTGTTCTCGTAGTGCGTTTGGAAACAGTAATCTCCTCGTCCCGACGATTTCGGACGGGTTCGGCAGCATTGGGTCTTAGTCCGGCCATCCCGGTCGCCGCCCTTCGTGCGCCTAGGGTTAACCTCGTTCGGCGCCGCGGTCCTCCTCCCTAAAATCTGTCGCACCGCAACATGCGCGGCGGGCCAAGCGCCCCGCAGCGACCAGGAGCCCCAGTGCACAGCAAGAAAGCCAACGCGGCCAAGCCGGCTCAGCGCGTCATCAAGAAGTATCCCAACCGCCGGCTCTACGATACCGACACCTCCACTTACATCACGCTCGCAGAGGTGAAGCGGCTGGTGATGGACAGCGAGTCGTTCGTGGTCCGCGACGCCAAGTCCAACGAAGACCTGACTCGCAGCATCCTGCTGCAGATCATCCTGGAGGAAGAGGCGGGCGGCGCGCCGATGTTCAGCGAACCCGCGCTTGCCAACATCATCCGTTTCTACGGCCACTCGGCCCAGGGTTTCATGGGAACCTATCTCGAGAAAAACGTCCAGGCGTTCACCGACATCCAGGCCAAGCTGGCGGAACAGTCCAAGACCGTCTCGCCCGAGATGTGGGCGCAGTTCATGAACGTGCAGAACCCGCTGATGCAGGGAATGATGGGCAGCTATGTCGAGCAGTCCAAGTCGATGTTCGACAAGGTCGAGGAGCAGATGCTGGGGGCTTTCGGCCTGAAGCGGTAGGCGTCCGAAGGACATCCCGGACTCGATCCGGGAGCCATTGGTGTGCTCTGGGACAATAGGGGATGAGCGAAGTCCTGTCCCCCGATATCACCAGGATCCCGAAAGTCGGATTCGTCAGCCTCGGTTGCCCGAAGGCGCTGACCGATTCCGAACTGATCCTGACCCAGCTGAGCGCCGAAGGCTACCAGACCTCCAAGACTTTCGAAGGCGCGGACCTGGTCATCGTCAACACCTGCGGCTTCATCGACGACGCCGTCAAGGAGAGCCTGGACACGATCGGCGAAGCGCTGGCGGAAAACGGCCGCGTGATCGTGACCGGCTGCCTCGGTGCCAAGGCCGGCGTGGATGGCGGCAACCTGGTGCGCCAGATGCATCCGTCGGTCCTCGCAGTCACCGGTCCGCATGCGACGCAGGAGGTGATGGACGCGGTCCATGCCAACCTGCCGCGTCCGCACGACCCCTTCTTCGACCTGGTTCCGAACCCGCGGGAGGGCACTTTCGGAATTGCCGGCATCAAGCTCACGCCGCGTCATTACGCCTATCTCAAGATCAGCGAGGGCTGCAACCATCGCTGCACCTTCTGCATCATCCCGTCGATGCGCGGCGACCTGGTGTCGAGGCCGATCGGCGACGTGCTCAAGGACGCGCGGGCGTTGTTCGAGGGCGGCGTGAAGGAACTGCTGGTGGTGAGCCAGGACACGTCGGCCTACGGCGTCGACGTCAAGTACCGGACCGGCTTCTACGAGGGCAAGCCGATCCGCACCCGTATGCTCGACCTGGTGCAGGCGCTGGGCGAGATCGCGGAGCCGTTCGGAGCCTGGGTCCGCCTGCACTATGTTTATCCGTATCCGTCGGTGGACGAAGTCATTCCGCTGATGGCGACCGGCAAGGTGCTGCCGTACCTCGACGTGCCGCTGCAGCACAGCCATCCTGATGTGCTGCGTCGCATGAAGCGCCCGGCCAGCGGAGAGAAAAATTTGGAGCGGATCCAGCGCTGGCGCGAGGTGTGCCCGCCGCTGGTGGTGCGCAGCACCTTCATCGCCGGCTTCCCGGGCGAGACCGAAGAGGAGTTCCAGCACCTGCTCGATTTCGTGCGCGAAGCACGAATCGATCGGGCCGGCTGCTTTGCCTACAGCCCGGTCAATGGAGCCGCTGCCAACGAATTGCCTGGCATGTTGCCCCAGGAAGTGCGCGAGGAGCGGCGCGCCCGTTTCATGGCCGTGGCCGAAGCGGTCTCGGCCGACAAGCTGCGTGGCCGGATCGGGGCGACGATGCAGGTGCTGGTCGATTCGGCGCCCGCGCTCGGCCGCAAGGGCGGCGTCGGCCGCTCGTATGCGGACGCGCCCGAAATCGATGGCACCGTGAAGCTGATGCCGCCGGAAAAGATCAGCAAGCAGTTGCGCGTCGGAGACTTCACGCAGGCGCGCATCGTCGGCACCCAGGGCCACGACCTCGTCGCGGTGCCGGTCTGAAATGCGCAATCCGGCGGTCGGCGGGCCAGCGTTTCCACAAATGCAAAAGCCGGCAAAGCCGGCTTTATGATTGGTGCCCAGGAAGGGACTCGAACCCCCACGATGTTACTCGCTAGTACCTGAAACTAGTGCGTCTACCAATTCCGCCACCTGGGCATCTCAGGAAAGAAAAGGATTCTATATCAAAAATATTGGACACATCAGCAGCGGGCTGCTGGATGAAATCGAAGGCGTGATCAATGGCCATCGCGATGGTCACGGCTATGTGACGCGCGATGACGGTGAAGGCGACATCTACCTGCCGCCCAACGAAATGCGCGCGGTTTTGCACAAGGATCGCGTCAAGGCCCGCATCGTGCGCCACGACCGAAAGGGCCGTGCCGAAGGCCGCGTGGTCGAGATTGTCGAACGCCCGCCGCAGCCGATCATCGGCCGTTTGCTGCATGAAAGCGGAGTCTGGCTGGTGGCGCCGGAAGACAAGCGCTATGGCCAGGACGTGTTGATTCCAAAAGGCGCGACCGGCCTTGCCAAGGCCGGCCAGGTGGTGGTCGTCGAACTGACGGAGCCGCCGAGCCTGTATGGCCAGCCGGTCGGGCGCGTCAAGGAGGTGCTGGGCGAGATCGACGACCCGGGCATGGAAATCGAGATCGCGGTGCGCAAGTACGGCGTGCCGCACGAATTCTCGGACGGCTGCATCGCGCTGGCGCGCACCTTGCCCGACAAGGTTCGGCCGCAGGACAAGAAGCATCGCGTCGATCTGACCGACGTGCCGCTGGTGACCATCGACGGCGAAGATGCCCGTGACTTCGACGACGCCGTTTATTGCGAGCCCGCAAAGGTGGGCCGCGGCAAGGGCTGGCGGCTGCTGGTGGCGATCGCCGACGTCAGCAACTACGTGGAGACTGGCAGCACCATCGACATCGACGCCTACGAACGCGCCACCAGCGTCTACTTTCCGCGCCGCGTGATTCCGATGTTGCCGGAGAAGCTGTCCAACGGCCTGTGTTCGCTGAACCCGGAGGTCGAGCGCCTGTGCATGGTCTGCGACATGCTGATCAACTCCGGCGGCGAGATCTTCGCCTACCAGTTCTATCCGGCCGTGATGTGGAGCCATGCGCGCTTCACATACACCGAGGTCGCCGCGATTCTTGCCAACACGCGGGGCCCGGAGGCGCTGCGTCGCAAGGACCGCGTCGCCGACCTCGAGAACCTGTCGGACGTTTACCGCGCGCTGCTCAAGGCGCGGCAGGCGCGGGGCGCGGTCGACTTTGAAACCACCGAGACGCAGATCATCTGCGACGACAGCGGCCGGATCGAGCAGATCGTTCCGCGCACCCGCAACGAAGCGCACCGCCTGATCGAAGAATCGATGCTGGCAGCCAACGTCTGCAGTGCCGATTACATCCAGGAGAGCAAGCATCCGGGCCTGTACCGGGTGCACGAGGGCCCGACGCCGGAGAAAGTCGACCTGCTGCGCAACTACCTCAAGGCGATCGGCGTCGGCCAGACCGTGAGCGAAGATCCGGCGCCGGGCGAGTTCCAGCGGGTGGCCGAGGCCACCAAGGAACGGCCCGACGCGTTGCAGATCCACAGCATGCTGCTGCGTTCGATGTCGCAGGCGATCTACACGCCGATCAACAGCGGCCACTTCGGCCTCGCCTACGACGCCTACACCCATTTCACCAGCCCGATCCGGCGCTATCCC
This sequence comes from Ramlibacter sp., assembly GCA_026785815.1. Classification (GTDB taxonomy): domain Bacteria; phylum Pseudomonadota; class Gammaproteobacteria; order Burkholderiales; family Burkholderiaceae_C; genus Ramlibacter. The sequence goes on from JAJAZH010000060.1 coordinate 7,211, forward strand.
GACCTGTTGGTGCACCGGGTGATCAAGGCGATCCTGGGCCAGGAGCGTTACCAATTACCGACGCTGCCGACGCCCGGTGAAGCCCACGAGAAACTGGCGCGGCGGCTCGCGGCGCGGGTGCGGGCGCCCAGCAACAAGCTCAAGAAACCGACGCAGCCGCCGCGCCGCGAAGTGCAGGCCTGGGAAGCCGCCGGCCTGCATTGCAGCGCCAACGAGCGACGGGCCGACGAGGCCAGCCGCGACGTCGAAGCCTGGCTCAAGTGCAAATACATGCGCGAGCACCTTGGCGAGGAATATGGCGGCGTCGTCACCTCAGCCACCACTTTCGGCATTTTTGTCACGCTGGACGCGATGTATGTCGAGGGACTGGTCCACATCACCGAGCTCGGTGGCGAGTACTTCAAGTTCGACGAGGCTCGCCAGGAGCTGCGCGGCGAGCGCACCGGCATCCGCTATGCGATCGGAACGCGGGTCCGGGTGCAGGTCAGCCGGGTCGACCTGGACGGCCGCAAGATCGATTTTCGTCTGGTGCGTGAAGGCGAGGAGCTGGTGGCCCGCGCCATGAAGGACAAGGGCGTCGCCACCGCGGGTGCCGGCGGGGCACCGGCGAAAGCCTCGACCAAACGCGCGGTGAGGAAAAGTTCGCCAGCGCCGGAGCGGGCGCCAGCGTCGCCGATCCAGGAGCTGAAATCCGCCGTGAAGAAAGCAGCGACCAAGAGCAAGAGCCGCAAGAGCCGGCGCTAGAGACGAGGAATCAAGACCATGGCGACGAACGTGAATCCGAGTGCGAAAGACGGCAAGGTGGCAATCGTCACCGGTGGCGGATCGGGCATTGGCAAGGCGGCCGTGCTGGCGCTGCTGAACGACGGTTGGCGGGTGGCGCTGGCCGGGCGCCGCGCGGATGCGCTGGAGCAGGTGATCCAGCAGGCCAACGCCGATGGCCGGGGCCTGGGCGTGCCGACCGACGTCACCGATCCGGCCTCGGTCAAGGCGCTGTTCGAAACCACGGTCAAGGCCTTCGGCCGGGTCGACCTGCTCTTCAACAACGCCGGCATGGGCCTGGGCACCACGCCGCTGGAGGACGTTGCGATCGAGGACTGGAAGCGGGTGGTCGACACCAATCTCAACGGCATGTTCTATTGCCTGCAACAGGCCTTCAGGGTGATGAAGTCGCAGCAGCCCATGGGCGGTCGGATCATCAACAACGGCTCGATCTCGGCCCACGCGCCGCGGCCGTCTTCGATTGCCTACACCGCGACCAAGCATGCCGTGACCGGCCTGACCAAGACGGCGGCGCTCGACGGCCGCAAGTACGACATCGCAGTCGGCCAGATCGACATCGGCAACGCTGTCACCGAACTGGCGGCGCGAATTCTCAAGGGCGTGCCTCAAGCCAACGGCGACATCCGGCCCGAGCCGATGATGAACGCGGACATCGTCGGGCAGTCGGTGCTGTACATGGCCAACCTGCCGCTGGAAGCCAACGTGCTGTTCCACACGGTGATGGCCACCAAGATGCCCTTCGTCGGCCGCGGCTGACCGGCCGGATCAAGCCCGCCGGGCGAGCTCCGAGGCGGTCAGGGGCGTCGGTCCGCTCCAGCGATCGGCCGCCGCTCCATGGGCATGGACGGCTTCGCACGCGGCCTCGAAAGCCATCGCACCCGCAGCCAGCCGGGCCGCGATCATGCCGGCCAGCACGTCGCCAGTGCCCGCTGTCGCCAGGCTCGCGTTGCCGGTGAAGTTGACGACTGGCGACCGGTCCGGGTCTGCAGTGACGGTGCCCGACCCCTTGAGCACCGCAACGCAGCCGAACCGCAGCGCCAGGTCGTTCGCCGCAGCCAGCCGGTTGGTCTGGATGTCGGTGGCGCTGCAAGCCAGCAGCCGCGCGGCTTCCAGTGGATGCGGTGTGATCACGGTGGCCAGGCCCGGCCGCCCCGACCGCTGTTCCAGCTGCGACTGCAGCCGCGCATCGCCGGCGATTGCGTTCAGGGCGTCGGCATCCAGCACCAGCGCGCGAGCGGTCGACAGGATCCGGGGCAGCACCGCGCGCACGGCCTGGCCGCCGCCGCAGCCGCAAGCGACGCTCATCCGACCCAGGTCGAGCGAGTCCCAGGGCCGCAGCATCAGTTCGGGTTGCGCGGCATCGACCGACATCGCATCCGCGTCCAGCAGGCCGACGAACACCCGCCCCGCGCCCGAGTGCAGCGCTGCCGCTGCGGCCAGCAGCGCGGCGCCAGCCATCCCAGGCGCGCCGCCGATGACGGCCACATCGCCGTAACTGCCCTTGTGCGATGCGTGGGCACGGGCCAGTGCAGGCGACGGCGCTGACAGCCACGCCGTCGGCTCGTGATCGTCCCGCACGGCCAGGACTCCCAGGTCATCGAACCAGATCTGGCCGGATGCATCCCGGCCGCTGGCGGTGAACAAGCCGGGCTTGAGCGTCAGCAAGCAAAGGGTATGGCTGGCCCGCACTGCCGCTGCGGCGCCAGTGTCGGCGTCCAGTCCGGAGGCCAGGTCGACCGCCAGCACCGGGGACGCGCCGGCGTTCAGGCGAGCGACCCATTGCGCCAGCTGGCCCTCGGGCGCACGCGAACTGCCGATCCCCAGCAATGCATCGATCGCGAAGTCCCAGGATGGCGGCGGTTCGCCATGGATCGACACGCCGGCCTGGCGCGCCCGTTCGAACGACGCGCGGGCGTCGGCCGGCGCCGTGGATTGGTCGCCAAGCCAGGTGACATGCGGTGACTTGCCCCAGCGTTGCAGATGCATCGCTGCTTCGAGTCCGTCGCCGCCGTTGTTGCCGGGTCCGCAGGCGATCCAGCAGGTCTTTGCATGAGGGGCCAGTGCCAGCGCCAGCCGGGCGACCGCCAGCCCGGCGCGCTGCATCAACAGATGGCCGGGGAGAGTCGAGGCGGACGCCTGCTCGAACCGCCGCGTTGCAGCAATGCTGTACAGCGGCCAGCGCCGCTCGGGAGTGATCCGTTGCATGCGGCGATTCTGCACCCGGCGCCCATGCCGGCGCAGCGCCGCGAATCATGCCCGCAGCAACAACCTTTCCACTCCCAGCCCTTCGATGTCGACCCCGGGAACGCGGCCGCCCACCAGGTCGGCGACGGCACGCGCGCTGCCGCACGAAAGCGCCCAGCCGCTCGAACCGTGACCCAGGTTGAGCCACACCCCGGGGATGCCGGTCGCGCCCAGTACCGGGGGGCCGTCGGGGAGCATCGGTCGTGCGCCTTTCCATTCCTGCACCGCGGCGCCGGTGTTGGAGATCTGCGCCGCGCCGGGAAACCAGTCGTGCAACACCTTGTACAGGGTCTGGATCGCGGCCGCCCGTTTCACGTTGGGCGATCCGCCGATCTCGGCGCTGCCCGCGACCCGCACCCGGTTCCCGAGCCGCGAAATCGCCACCTTGTAGCGCTCGTCCATCAAGGCGCTGCGCGGCGCGTTCAGAGGCTCGCGGATCGGCGCGCTGATCGAGTAGCCGTGCACCGCCGCCAGCGGCAGCTTCAGCCCCAGCGTCCGCAGCAGCAGCGTGGAGTCGATCCCGCCGCAGACCACGACAGCGTCGAAGCGCTGCTGGCGCGGTGCCCCGGTTTCAGTGCGAATCCGGAGATTGGCCGGCGCCGCCGGATCGAGCGGCGCCACCAGGGCGTTGAACTCGAAGTTCACGCCCATTCGCTGGGCCTGGGACTTGAGCTGCAGCGCGAACTGGCGACAGTTGCCGACTTCGTCGTCGGGCAGGTGGACGGCGCCCAGGAACTGGGTGTCGGGATTGAGCGCCGGCTCCAGTCGCCGCGCCTCGAGCGCATCGATTTCGCGGAAGGCCACGCCAGCGTCCCGCAAAACCTGCAGTCCGGGCTGCGCGAGCTGGTTGTCCCGCTCCGATCGCAGCAGCACCATGTAGCCGATGCTGTGGTCGTAGTCCAGCTTCAACTCCTCGGTCAGGTGGTGCAGGCGTTCCCGGCTGTAGAAGGCCAGTCGCTGCATCCGCGCCCGGTTCGCCAGGTAAGTCTCGAGCTTGCAGGCGCGCCACCACTTCCACATCCAGCCGATGTCGCCGGAGGTCAGCGGCAGGCACAAACGGACCGGCGCGTGACGGCTGAACAGGTAGCGGGCGACCTTGCCCGGCATGCCCGGCGCCGCCCAGGGCGTGACCGCCCCGGGTGCGATCACGCCGGCGTTGGCAAAACTGGTCTCCTCGGCGACCGCGCCCCGGCGTTCGAACACGGTGACCTGGTGGCCGTCGGCGGCCAGTTCGTAAGCGGTAGTCACGCCGATGATGCCGGCGCCCACGACGGCGATGTTCATCGCCGTCCTTCGAGTGCGTGGGCGATGTTCATCGCCGTCCGAGCATGTTGATGGACACCGACAGGCCAGCCAGGGGCCGCTGCTGCAGCGACGGCTGGGCCGCCTCCTTGCGCGCGGCGTCGAAGCGGGTGCGCAGGAACACGTGCTCGCACGCCGCCGACTGCGCAATTGCGATGGCGCGCTCGATCTCGGCGGGCGCCGAAGTCAGGGCGCTGCGCAGGCGCTCCCGGGTGGTGTGGAGGTCGGCAAGCATGGGTCGGCGGGGTCCTTGTCTGCTATAATCTTTGGGTTTCGCTGGTAGCGCGAGCTGCCAAGCGAAACAGGTATTGCGAAGCCGGGCGTGAACCCGGGCGAGAACCCGGGCGCGAACCCGGGCGTGAACCCAGGTTCGCACCCGGGTATGCACCCGGTTCATGCCAACAGCATCGCGAGCCATCCGCAAACCGGCCCACCAAGGTGTTGCCTTCGTTCCTGAGCAAATGGAGCGATTGCGATTTCGGGCTGGATTTTAGACCCAACCTTCGGAGTTCATTCTCATGTCAGTATCCATGCGCGAAATGCTGGAAGCAGGTGTCCATTTCGGCCACCAGACCCGCTTCTGGAACCCCAAGATGGCCCCGTTCATCTTCGGCCACCGCAACAAGATCCACATCATCAACCTGGAAAAATCGCTTCCGATGTACCAGGACGCGATGAAGTTCGTCAAGCAGCTGTCGGCCAACCGCGGCACCATCCTGATGGTCGGCACCAAGCGCCAGGCCCGCGAGACGGTTTCGACCGAAGCCAAGCGAGCCGGTGTTCCCTACGTCGACCAGCGCTGGCTGGGCGGCATGCTGACCAACTTCAAGACCGTCAAGACCTCGATCAAGCGCCTGAAGGACATGAAGGCGCAGCAGGAAGGCGGCCTGGAGGCGATGAGCAAGAAAGAGCAGCTGATGTTCGCCCGCGAGATGGAAAAGCTCGAGAAGGACATCGGCGGCATCCAGGACATGACCACGCTGCCGGACGCCATCTTCGTGATCGACGTCGGCTTCCACAAGATCGCGATCCTGGAAGCCAAGAAGCTTGGCATTCCGCTGGTTGCGGTGGTCGACTCGAACCACTCGCCCGAAGGCATCGACTATGTGATCCCGGGCAACGACGACTCCTCCAAGGCCGTCACGCTCTACGCCCGCGGCATCGCCGACGCCATCATTGAAGGCCGCGCCAACGCCGCCAGCGACGTGGTCAAGGCCGTCAAGGAAGGCAGCGACGAATTCGTCGAAGTCAACGAGAACGCTGCCGCCTGAGTTAGCGGGACTAGCCGAAGAAGGGGCTCTGGTAGCCCCTTTTTTCCAACTGAATTGAACCGAACGATACGAGGACAAAATGGCTGCAATCTCCGCAAGCATGGTCGCCGAACTGCGGGCCAAGACCGATGCGCCGATGATGGAATGCAAGAAGGCGCTGACCGAGGCCGACGGCAACATGGAAAAGGCCGAGGAGCTGCTGCGCATCAAGCTGGGCAACAAGGCCGGCAAGGCGGCGTCCCGGGTGACGGCCGAAGGCGTGGTCACGGCGTTCATCGATGGCGGCACCGGCGCGTTGCTGGAAACCAATTGCGAAACCGATTTCGTCACCAAGAACGACAGCTTCCTGGCCATGGCCAAAGCCGCTGCCCAATTGATCGCGAAGCACAACCCGGCCGACGTCGCAGCGCTGGGTGCGCTGCATTACAGCCAGGACAGCTTCGGGCCGACGCTCGAGGACGTGCGCCGGGGTCTGATCGGCAAGATCGGCGAGAACATGAGCTTTCGCCGCTTCAAGCACTTCTCCGGTTCCGGCAAGCTTGCGCCGTACCTGCACGGCACCCGCATCGGCGTCGTGGTCGAGTTCGAAGGCGATGAGGCTGCCGCCAAGGACGTCGCCATGCATGTGGCGGCCATGAAGCCGGTCGCGCTGACCAGCGCCGATGTGGCGCCCGAACTGGTGGCCAAGGAGCGCGCTGTTGCCAGCGGCAAGGCCGACGAGGACCGCAAGGTGGCCGAAGCCGCCGGCAAGCCGGCGCAGTCGGCCGAAATCCTGGCCAAGCGCATCGAGGGCGGCGTCCAGAAATTCCTCAAGGAAGTTTCGCTGTTCAACCAGCCCTTCGTGAAGAACGACAAGCAGACCGTCGAGCAGATGCTCAAGGGTGCCGGCACCACCGTGAAGGCGTTCACGCTCTATGTCGTGGGCGAAGGCATCGAGAAGAAGGTCGACGACTTCGCGGCCGAAGTCGCAGCGCAAGTGGCCGCAGCCAAAGGCGGCTCCGAGCCGTCGAAGCAGCCGGCCTGAACCGGTCCTGCCTTTTTTCAACTCACGCCAAACCCCAGGAGCCGTCCCATGCCCGTCGACCGACCAGCCCACAAGCGCATCTTGTTGAAGCTGTCGGGCGAATCCCTGATGGGCGACGACGCGTTCGGCATCAATCGCGCGACCATCGTCCGGATGGTCGGCGAAGTGGCCGAAGTGGTGAAGATGGGCGTGCAGGTGGCGATCGTCATCGGCGGCGGCAACATCTTTCGCGGGGTCGCGGGCGGCTCGGTCGGCATGGACCGCGCCACCGCCGATTACATGGGCATGCTCGCCACCGTGATGAACGCGCTGGCCCTGGGCGACGCGATGAACAAGCAGGGCCTGACCGCGCGCGTGATGTCTGCCATCGCGATCGAGCAGGTGGTCGAGCCTTACGTCCGGCCCAAGGCGCTGCAATACCTCGAGGAAGGCAAGGTGGTGATCTTCGCCGCCGGCACCGGCAATCCGTTCTTCACCACCGACACGGCGGCCGCCCTGCGCGGCGCGGAGATCGGCGCCGAACTGGTGCTCAAGGCGACCAAGGTCGACGGCGTCTATTCGGCCGACCCCAATCTCGATCCGACGGCGACCCGCTACAACAAGATCACGTTCGATGACGCCATGGCGCAAAATCTCGGCATCATGGATGCCACCGCATTTGCCCTGTGCCGTGACCAGAAGCTGCCGATCAAGGTGTTCTCGATCTTCAAGCATGGCGCCTTGAAGCGGGTGGTGATGGGCGAGGACGAGGGCACCCTGGTCTATGCTTGAGCAGCCCGAGACTGAGGAGTTAGCGACATGACGATTGCCGAAATCAGGAAGACCACCGAAGCCAAGATGGACCAGTCCATTGCCGCTTTCCAGCACAACCTGACCAAGATCCGCACCGGCCGCGCCAACCCCGGCATGCTGGACACGGTCCAAGTGGACTACTACGGCACTTCGGTTCCGATCAGCCAGGTCGCCAACGTGTCCTTGCTGGATGCCCGCACGATCAGCGTGCAGCCCTGGGAAAAGGGCATGGGCCCGAAGATCGAGAAGGCGATCCGCGAGAGCGATCTCGGTCTCAACCCGGCGTCGATGGGCGACCTGATCCGCGTGCCGCTGCCGCCGATGAGCGAGGAGCGCCGCAAGGAAATGACCAAGCTGGTCCGCCACGAAGGCGAGAACGCCAAGATTGCCGTGCGCAGCCTGCGCCGCGATGGCAACGAGGCGGTCAAGAAACTGGTCAAGGACAAGCAGGCTTCCGAAGACGAGCACAAGCGCGCCGAAGCAGACATCCAGAAGGTGACCGACCGCCACGTCATCGCGATCGACCAGATGGTTGCCAGCAAGGAACAGGAAATCCTCGCGGTTTAGCCGATTGCCCCGCGGCGATCAGCATCCCCAGCCTGTTTTATGACCGTCGGCAACAGCATCGTTCCCAATCACATCGCCATCGTCATGGATGGCAATGGCCGCTGGGCCACCAAGCGCTACCTGCCGCGCGTTGCCGGTCACAAGCGGGGCGTCGACGCGCTGCGGGCCTGCGTGCGGCATTGCGGGCTGCGCGGTGTCCGCGTGCTGACCGTGTTCGCGTTTTCGTCCGAGAACTGGAATCGTCCGGCCGAGGAAGTGTCCGGCCTGATGGAATTGCTGGCGGTGGCGTTGGCGCGCGAGGTGCCGCAACTGCATGCCGAAGGCGTTCGGATTCACTTCATCGGCGACCGTGCGGCGCTCTCCGACAAGGTGCGCTCGGGGCTGGAGCAGGCCGAGGCCGCGACGGCCGCCAACCGGCGCCTGATTTTCAACATCTGCTTCAACTACGGTGGTCGATGGGACATCGCGCAGGCCGCTGCCAGCCTCGCCACCAAGGGCGAGCCGATCACCGAGGCCAGCCTGGACCGGGCGATGGCGCTGTCGCACGGACCCGATCCGGACCTGTTGATCCGCACTGGCGGCGAGCAGCGGATCAGCAATTTCCTGCTCTGGCAGGCTGCCTATTCAGAGCTGTTCTTCAGCGACCGGCTGTGGCCCGACTTCGATGAAACGGCGATCGACGAGGCCATCGCCGACTATGCTGGTCGCGAGCGCCGGTTCGGCAAAACGTCCGGGCAGCTGGCGCCGAAAACAGCCAGGCAGGCAGCTTGACGGCGGGTCCTGCC
>JAJAZH010000061.1 GCA_026785815.1 Ramlibacter sp.
CACGATCTCCGGGTGCCCGGTCATCGACAGATAGTCGTTGCCGTCGAGGCGGACGTCGTTGCTCCTGGTGGCGCGGCCGTGGGTGACAAACTTCCCGCCCCACTCATCGCGCAGTCGCGATGAGAACTCAGTCTCGATCCGCTGTTTCAGATGCGTGGAGAGTGCGGGCCGGCGTAAGGCGGCGTGGGAAACCGGGACCTGAAGAACTTCCATGAAACACCTGTGAAAGAGATGCCTTCATTGAAATCCGAAACGAATTGTTGCGACGCTGACCCCCTGTCAACATTGACAGGGTGTTTATGCCTCAAGAACGGTCTTTTGATACTGAGTGTAACGACCGTGATCGACGCTCAAACCAGTTTGCCGTGGCACTGCTTGAACTTCTTGCCGCTGCCGCAGGGACATGGGTCGTTGCGGCCGACACGGGCGTACTGGCCATCTGACCGAGCCGCCGCTTGCGCGGTCGTGCTTTCGTCGACCACGGTCTCGACTTCGCCGGTTTCGGTCGGCGCGGTGTACGTGACGTTGGCGATGCGTTCGGCCCGCGATTCCATGTCTTACGCAACCTGATCGAGCTGCTCGCCGGACTGTACCTTCACCGTCATCAGCAGCTTCGTCACTTCGTTCTTCACCGAATCCAGCAACTGCCCGAACAGCTCGAATGCCTCGCGCTTGTACTCTTGTTTCGGCTGCTTCTGGGCATACCCGCGCAGGTGGATACCCTGGCGCAGGTAGTCGAGGGCGGACAAGTGTTCGCGCCAATGCGTGTCGATGCTCTGGAGCAGCACGATGCGCTCGAACTGGGTGAAGTTCTCCAGGCCGATCTGCTGCACTTTCTGGTCGAAGACCGCGTGCGCCTCGCGAATCACCTTCTCGAGCACTTCTTCGTCGGTGATGGAACTGGCGCTCTGCACCTCGCCTTGCAGCGACAGGGCAATCCCCCACTCCTCAGCCAGCACCTTCTCCAGGGCCGGCACGTCCCACTGTTCTTCCACCGATTCCGGCGGGACGTACTGGTGCGTCAGGTCGGTGAAGCAGCCTTCGCGCAAGGAGGCGATCTGGGCCGACAGATTCGTCGCGTCGAGAATATCGTTGCGCTGCTGGTAGATGACCTTGCGCTGGTCGTTGGAGACGTCGTCGTACTCGAGCAGCTGCTTGCGGATGTCGAAGTTGCGGGCCTCGACCTTGCGCTGCGCGCTCTCGATGCTGCGGGTCACGATGCCCGCTTCGATGGCTTCGCCATCGGGCATCTTCAGCCGCTCCATGATCGCCTTGACGCGGTCGCCGGCGAAGATGCGCATCAACGGGTCATCCAGGCTCAGGAAGAAGCGCGAGGAGCCCGGATCGCCCTGCCGGCCGGAACGGCCGCGCAGCTGGTTGTCGATCCGGCGCGATTCGTGGCGCTCGGTCGCGATGATGCGAAGGCCGCCTTGGGCTTTCACGAATTCGTGCTCCTTGGCCCACGCCGCGCGCAACTCCGTGATGCGCGCCTGCCTGGCCGCCGGCTCCAGCGCTTCGTCGCCCTCGACCGCCTCCACCAATTTCTCGACGTTGCCGCCCAGCACGATGTCGGTGCCCCGGCCGGCCATGTTGGTGGCGATGGTGATCATCTTCGGTCGGCCGGCCTGGGCGACGATGTCGGCCTCCCGGGCATGCTGCTTGGCGTTGAGCACCTGGTGCGGCAGCGCCTCCTTGACCAGCAGTTGGTCGATGATTTCGGAGTTCTCGATCGAGGTCGTCCCCACCAGCACCGGCTGGCCGCGCTCATAGCATTCGCGAATGTCCTTGATGGCCGCCTCATACTTTTCGCGGGTGGTCTTGTAGACACGATCGAGCTGGTCGCCGCGCCGGCTCGGCCTGTTCGGCGGGATGACGGTGGTCTCCAGGCCGTAGATCTCCTGGAATTCGTAGGCTTCGGTATCTGCTGTACCCGTCATACCGGCCAGCTTGCCGTACAGCCGGAAATAGTTCTGAAAGGTGATCGACGCCAGCGTCTGGTTCTCGGCCTGGATCGGCACGCCTTCCTTGGCTTCCACCGCCTGGTGCAAGCCGTCGCTCCAGCGCCGGCCGGACATCAGGCGACCGGTGAATTCGTCGACGATCACCACTTCCTGGCTACCGTCTTCCGCCGGCTGCACCACATAGTGCTGATCCCGGAAATACAGGCGGTTGGCACGCAGTGCCGCGTACAGGTGGTGCATCAGCGTGATGTTGGCCGGATCGTAGAGCGTGGCGCCTTCCGGGATCATTCCCAGATTGAACAGGATGCGTTCGGCATTCTCGTGGCCCTGCTCGGTCAGAAACACCTGGCGCGATTTCTCGTCGAGCGTGAAATCCCCCGCCGTCACGATGCCTTCGCCGGTGCGGGGATCCGCCTCGCCTTCCTGCTTGGTCAGCAGCGGCACCACCTTGTTCATGGCGATGTACATCTCGGTATGGTCTTCGGCCTGGCCGCTGATGATCAGGGGCGTGCGCGCCTCGTCGATCAGGATCGAATCCACCTCGTCGACGATCGCGAAATTGAGGCCGCGCTGGACCCGATCGGCCACTTCGTACACCATGTTGTCACGCAGGTAGTCGAAGCCGAATTCGTTGTTGGTGCCGTACGTGATGTCGCACCGATAGGCTTCCTGCTTGGCTTCGCGCGGCATGTTCGGCAGGTTGACGCCGACGCTCAGGCCGAGGAAGCCGTACAGCTTGCCCATCCATTGCGCATCGCGGTTCGCCAGGTAGTCGTTGACGGTGACCACGTGCACGCCCCGTCCGGTCAGGGCATTGAGGTACACCGGCAACGTGGCGGTGAGCGTCTTGCCCTCGCCGGTGCCCATCTCGGAGATCTTGCCGTTGTGAAGCGCCATGCCGCCCAGCATCTGGACGTCGAAGTGACGCATCTTCATGACGCGCTTGGAACCTTCCCGCACCACCGCGAAAGCTTCGGCCAGCACGTCGTCCAGTGCCTCCCCACCGGCGACCCGGGTCCTGAACTCCTCGGTCTTCCCGCGCAACTCCGCGTCGCTGAGCTTTTCGAAGCTGGGCTCCAGCGCGGCGATCCGTTCGACGGTCTTGCGGTATTGCTTGAGCAGGCGGTCGTTGCGACTGCCGAAAATTTGTGTCAGGAAATTGGTGGCCATGAACGCGATACCGCCCTGCTGGCCCACCGGGGCCCGCAGGGGCAGCGCAATCCTTTGTTATGCAGGATGAAATGAGGCCGGGCCCGGCCAATGCAAGAGCACCGGCGTTCCCAGCAAAGCCGCTGATTTTACCTGCGGCTGGCCGACTGCACCGGGCCGCCGGCAGCGGCCCTGGCGACGCCCGGAGGCGGCAGGTTGTGGCCGGCCGCAAGGAATTTCTGGGGATCCTGCGGCACCCCTTGCACCAGCACCTCGAAATGCAGGTGCGGCCCGGTCGAGCGACCGGTGGTGCCGACGTCGGCCAGCTTCTGGCCGCGCTTGACCAGGTCGCCCTTCTTCACCCAGACCCGCGAGGCATGGGCATAGCGGGTAACCAGATCGTTCCCGTGATCGACTTCGACCATCTGGCCGTAGGCGGAATGGTGCTCCTGGGTGACCACCACGCCACCTGCGGCCGCCAGGATCGACGTTCCGGGATCGGCCTGGAAGTCGAGTCCCGTGTGCAGCGCCGAGCGCCCGGTGAAGGGGTCGATCCGCCAGCCGAATGCCGACCCGAGATTGCCGGCTAACACCGGCTTCTGGGTCGGCACCATCATCTTTCCCATCTTCAGGTCGAACAGACGCGACTCCATCACCGTCATCAAGTCCGTGCGTTGCTCGGCCAACCGGTCGAGATCCGCCAGCGTCGACTGCAGTTCTTCCATGGTCAGCGGACGGCCCGGAACCAGCGTGCCGCCGCGGCCCGGAACGACCTTGATTTCCGAAGGAGTGACGCCGGCCAGGCCCGACACCCTCTCCCCAAGAGCCTCCAGCTGGACCATCTTGGCCTGCATCTCGCCGAGCTTGCGGGCCATGGCGTCGAGGTTCTCGCGCATGAAACGGTCCCGTTGTTCGAACTCGTCCTTGACGACCAGTTTCACGAGCGCGCCGATGACGGGCCAGCCTTCGCGCGCGCCCTTCAGAAATACCCAGTGGTAAAGGCCGGCCGCGAAAACCATCAGGGCCAGCGACAGGGCCATCAACGACATGACCAGCCGGGTCCCGCTCAAGTGAACTGCGCGGCTCTTGGCCAGCCAGGCATCCGTGATAATGAAATGCACTTGATTCCCTCGCCTTGTTCCTTGACCAACCGTCGCAACCATCCGGTCACGCTGCTGCAAGCTGCGCAAGAATCCCCCACCCTCGCCGGGCTGGCGGAACTGGCGCGTGAGTCGGTCGAGCGGCTTGAAGCTGTCCGACCCTTGATCCCAGAATCGCTCTGGCCCGCATTGCAGGCCGGTCCGATCGATGGACCTGCATGGTGCCTCCTCGTCAGCAACAACGCCGCTGCGGCAAAACTGAGGCAACTGCTGCCCGCTCTGCAGTCCTGCCTGCGCGATCGCGGATGGCAGGTTAACTCAATCCGCCTGAAAGTCCAAAGCACGCCAAGGTAACGGTGGGCTGGCGCAACGGCCGATCCACAAACAATACGCATCTGCGACCTTTTCGCGCGCGCCACGGGTCCGTGCGCGTGGGCCGACCCTGGCATCGGCGCCGCATGGAAGGGGCGCAAGTCCGCTGACTCACGGGAAGCTCCAGCGGTCTGGTGTGAATGGTGCCGATTGTCGGAATCGAACTGACGACCTACCGCTTACAAGGCGGTTGCTCTACCAACTGAGCTAAATCGGCGCGAGGCAATTCTATCTACTTGACACGCTTGAGCGACGGCCGCGGCCCGCTTGGCGGTCGCGGAGGCTCCTGCCCGGTCTTGTGTTCTGCGGAAGGCTCCGGATTGACCAACTGCACGACGCGAGGCTCGCCGTCCGGCCCGCCAGCGGCCGTCACGCTCGACAGCGGCGAAGTGCGAGGGGTCTCGCCCGCGGCGCCCGCCGTGGCCGGGACGCCGACTGGGAATGCCATGCCTTGCCCGTTCTCACGGGCGTAGATTGCAATCACCCGGCTCACGGGAACCATGATCTCGCGCGCACTGCCGGCGAAACGGGCCTTGAACTCGATAAAGTCGTTGCCCAGCTTGAGAGAACTGGTCGCGTCGAAGCTGATGTTGAGCACGATTTCGCCGTTCTTCACGTACTCACGCGGAACCTGGACCGATTCATCCACCAGCACGGCCACATACGGCGTCAGTCCGTTGTCGGTGCACCAGTCATACAGCGCCCGGATCAGATAGGGACGGGTCGACGTCGATTCCAGGGCGTTCATGATGGACATACAGCGCAATCGGTGAAGACCGGAGGGCCACAACGGCTGACTCTCCGGTCTAGCGTCAGCGCAGCGCCTGAAGCGGCCGGCTCGAGAGCCATCTTACTTGCGCATCACCTTCTCCGACGGAGTCAGCGCTTCGATGTAAGCCGGCCGGGAAAAGATGCGTTCAGCATACTTCAGCAAGGGCGCAGCGTTCTTGGACAATTCGATTCCATAGTAGTCAAGCCGCCAAAGCAGCGGCGCGATGGCGACGTCGAGCATCGAGAAATTCTCGCCCAGCATGTACTTGTTCTTCAGGAACACCGGGGCCAGCTGCGTGAGGCGGTCCCGGATGTGCGAGCGCGCCTTCTCCAGCACCTTTTCGTTGCTCTTCGCGGCGCGCGACTCGAGCATGCTCACGTGAACGAACAACTCCTTTTCGAAGTTCAGCAGGAACAGTCGCACGCGGGCGCGATCAACCGGGTCACCCGGCATCAGTTGCGGATGCGGAAAACGCTCGTCGATGTACTCGTTGATGATGTTGGACTCGTAAAGGATCAGGTCACGCTCGACCAGGATCGGCACCTGGCCGTACGGGTTCATGACATTGATGTCTTCCGGCTTGTTGTACAGGTCCACATCGCGAATCTCGAAATCCATGCCCTTCTCGAACAGCACGAAGCGGCAGCGGTGGGAGAAAGGGCAGGTGGTTCCCGAATACAGCACCATCATGATGAAGGCTCCTTAAATCAAAAAAGAGTGGGCGCGTGAGCAGCCCACTCAGGGAAGGACGCGCGCCCGGCACTGCCGGGGGCGTTTCGCCTTTTAGTGAATGTCTTTCCAGAACGACGCGTTCAGTCGCCAGGTGAAGAAGGTCATCAGGCCCAGGAACAGCAGCACCCAAACGCCGATGCGCACGCGCGTGTTCTGCTCAGGCTCGCCCATCCACTGCAGGTAGCCGACGAGGTTGCCCACGGCTCGGTCGTACTGCAGCGGCGTCATGGCACCGGGGCTCACCTGCTTCCAGCCAGTGAACACCTGGGTAGCGTGGCCATGAACGTCCTTGGTCTCGAACTGGGGCTGGCGGTCACCCTGCAGCTCCCACAGCGCATGCGGCATGCCGACGTTGGGAAATGCAAGGTTGTTCCAGCCCGTTGCCTTGGTCGGGTCTCGGTAATAAGTGCGAAGGTAGGTGTAGATGTAATCGGCTCCGGTGCCGGCATGGCCGGAGCGGGAGCGGGTGATCACGGTCAGGTCGGGCGGGTTGGCGCCGAACCATTCCTTGGCCTGCTTCGGGTCGATCGCCGACCTCATCGTCTCGCCCACCTTGTCGGTGGTGAACAGCAGGTTGTCCTTGATCTGCTGCTCGGTCAGGCCGATATCCTGCAAACGGTTGTAGCGCATGTACGCCGCCGAATGACAGTTGAGGCAGTAGTTGACGAACAGCTTGGCGCCGCTCTGGAGCGCCGGCAAATCGTTGGTGTAACGGGGCGCCTTGTCCCAGACGATGCTGTCGCCGCCAGCGGCTTGGGCGCCGCAGACAAAGCCGAAAGCAGTCACCAGGGTCAGTATCAGTTTTTTCATTCTCGGCGGTCTCCAGCTCAGTGCCCGGCGAAGGTGATCCGGTCCGGAACGGGCTTGAACTCACCCAGGCGGCTCCACCACGGCATCAGCAGGAAGAATCCAAAATAGAACAGGGTCCCGATCTGGGAGATGCGCTCACCGGCAGCCGACGGCGGCTGCACACCCAGGTACCCCAGCACCACGAAGTTCACGACGAAAACGCCGTACACCCACTTGTGCCAGCCCGGCCGGTAGCGGATCGACCGCACCAGGCTGTTGTCCAGCCAGGGCAGGAAGAACAGGATCATCACGGCGCCGCCCATCACCAGCACCCCCCAGAACTTGGCATCGATCGCCAGCATCAGCACCACGGCGACTGCCGCGGCGACTACCAGCACGATCTTGGTCAGGGTCGCCAGCCGCGACTTGAGCAAGGCGAAGCCTGCCGCGATCACCACGCACGCGATCAATGCGTACATCATCTCGCCGGTGATGGCGCGCAGCATCGAATAGAACGGCGTGAAGTACCAGACCGGGGCGATGTGAGCCGGGGTCTTCAGTGGGTCGGCCGGGATGAAGTTGTTGTACTCGAGAAAGTAGCCGCCGAATTCCGGTGCGAAGAAGATGACCGCGGAGAACACCATCAGGAACACCGACACACCGAACAGGTCGTGCACCGAGTAGTAAGGGTGAAACGGTATGCCGTCGACCGGATGGCCGTCCTTGTCGCGCGGACCGTCCTTGATCTCGACGCCGTCCGGATTGTTCGAGCCGACGTCGTGCAGCGCCAGGATGTGCGCAGCGACCAGTCCCAGCAGCACCAGCGGCACCGCGATCACGTGGAAGCTGAAAAAGCGGTTCAGCGTCGCGTCAGAAACCACGTAGTCACCGCGGATCAGCAGCGCCAGGTCCGGCCCGATGAACGGGATGGCGGCGAACAGGTTCACGATCACCTGCGCGCCCCAATAAGACATCTGGCCCCAGGGCAGCAGGTAGCCCATGAAAGCCTCGGCCATCAAGACCAGGAAAATCGCGCAACCGAAGATCCACACCAATTCGCGCGGCTTGCGGTAGCTGCCGTAGATCAGGCCCCGGTACATATGCAGGTAGACCACGACGAAGAACGCCGAGGCGCCGGTGGAGTGCATGTAGCGCACCAGCCAGCCCCAGGGCACGTCGCGCATGATGTATTCGACCGACTCGAACGCCTTGGCGGCGTCGGGCTTGTAGTGCATCACCAGGAAGATGCCGGTAACGATCTGGATCACCAGCACCAGCAGCGCCAGCGCACCGAAGAAGTACCAGAAGTTGAAGTTCTTGGGGGCGTAATACTCGGACAGGTGATCCCGGTAAGCAGCGCCAGCGGTGGGGAAGCGGTTGTTGAACCAGTTGCCCAGCTTTTCGCCGGCAGTTGCGTTCGGGGAGATTTCCTTGAATTGAGCCATCGTCACGCCTTCTTGTCTTCACCGATGACCAGCCGGCTGTCGGACAGGTACATGTGCGGGGGCACTTCGAGATTGTCGGGCGCCGGCTTGTTCTTGAAGACGCGGCCGGCGATGTCGAAAGTGGAGCCGTGGCAGGGACACAGGAAGCCGCCCTGCCAGTCGTCCGGCAGCGAAGGCTGCGGGCCGGTCTGGAACTTGTCCGACGGCGAGCAACCCAGGTGCGAGCAGATGCCGACGCCAACGAAGTATTCGGGCTTGATCGAGCGCGCTTCGTTGCGGGCGTACTCAGGGGTCAATTCGTCGGCCTTGCGCTCCGACTTGGGGTCCGCCAACTGGCCGGTCAGCTTCGGCAGCGTCGCGAGCTGCTCGGGCGTGCGCCTGACCACCCAGACCGGCTTGCCGCGCCATTCCACCGTGATCTTTTCGCCCGGCTTGAGCGCGGAAATATCCACCTCCACCGGCGCGCCCGAGGCCTTGGCCCGCTCCGACGGCTGGAAGCTACTCACGAACGGAACGGCGGTGAACGCGCCGCCCAAAACACCGGCACAGCCGGACGCGATCAGCCACGTCCGTTTTCCGGTGTCCACTGGGGTGTCACTCATGGGGGTCCTCAAGGATGTCGCTACTCAGGGTCAACCCGCGATTGTAGCTGACCGTTCGTGACGTTTTCAACGCGGCTGCGCCTGCGAAGCGCCGATACTGCGAAGCCTAAATCACGGGAGACGCCGAATGGGAATAATGAAAGAATTCCGCGAATTTGCGGTCAAGGGCAGCGTCGTGGACCTCGCCGTCGGCGTGATCATCGGCGCCGCCTTCGCCAAGATTGTCGACTCGATGGTCAACGATCTGATCATGCCGCTGGTGGCGACGGTCTTCGGCAAGCTCGACTTCTCCAGCCTGTTCGTAGTGCTCGGGCCAGTGCCCGCAGGCACGGCGCAGACGCTGGAAGGGCTCAAGAAAGCCGGAGTTCCGGTGCTGGCTTACGGCAACTTCATCAGCGTTGCGGTGAATTTCATGATCCTGGCGCTCATCATTTTCCTGATGGTGCGGCAAATCAACCGGATGCGGCGGGCCGAGCCTGCCGTCGCAGCGGCGCCGGCCGAGGACGTGATCTTGCTGCGAGAGATCCGCGACAACCTCAGGCGGCCCTGAAGACGTCGGGCCGCCCGGCCAGCAAGCGCGCCATTGCCACGGCCTGCAACAGGCTTGAAGCGTCGGCGCGGCCGCTGCCGGCGATGTCGAACGCGGTCCCATGATCGGGACTGGTGCGCACCAGTGGCAGTCCGAGCGTGACGTTCACGCCTTGGTCGATGCCCAGGTACTTCACGGGAATCAGCCCCTGGTCGTGGTACATCGCCACGACCGCATCGAACTCACCGGGCTGCGCGGCCGTCGATCGGGCGCGCATGAACACCGTGTCCGGTGCAAACGGCCCCATCGCGTCGATGCCTTCGGCCCGCGCTGCCTGCACGGCCGGGCCGATGATCTCGAGCTCTTCGCGACCGAACAGTCCGCCCTCGCCCGCGTGCGGATTCAGCCCGGCCACGGCGATGCGCGGCCGGCGTGGCATCAGGGCTGACAGGGAGACATGCGCGATTCGCAGCGTCTGCAGCACGTTGTCGAAGTGCACCGAAGCGATCGCATCGCGCAGCGAGACGTGGATGCTCACCAGCACGGTGCGCAGTTCGGGGCTGGCCAGCATCATCCGGACCGGCACTTCGGCCAGGGTGCGACCCAAGTGCGCGGCCGCGGCGGCTTGCAACAGCTCGGTGTGACCAGGAAACGCGACACCGGCCGCGGCCAGGGCCTCCTTGTGAAGTGGCGCGGTGACCAGTGCGGCAATCTCCGAGTGCAAGGCAGCCCGGGCCGCCCAGGTGACGCAATCGGCCGCGATCCGTCCCGCTGTTGCGCTCACCTGGCCGAAGGGTGGCGGCGTCTGCCCGCTCACAACTTGCAGCAACGGAATGCATCGCGGCGGCATGGCGAGGCATTCGGCGGCCGTTGTAATCAGCGCGACCGGCATCGAAGGACCGTCCCCCCGCACCGCGTCCGCGCCGCGCCGCAGGCAGGCCAGGTCACCCGCCACAAAGCAGCCGCGCATCACTTCGCCGCCGTCGCGAAAGGCCTTGGCGATAATTTCCGGACCGATCCCGGCCGGGTCGCCGAGCGTGATGGCGATTGGCTTCATGCCGGATTGTCGATGTCGATGAACTCGTGTTCGATGCCGAAATGGGCGGCGACCTGCGCGGCGACAGCGGGGGCGCCGTAACGTTCGGTCGCATGGTGGCCGCAGGCAAAAAATGCAACGTTGCACTCGCGCGCGTAGTGGGCCTGCGGCTCGGAGATCTCGCCGGTGATGAAGGCGTCGGCACCGGCGGCGATGGCGTCTTCGAAGTACCCCTGAGCGCCACCGGTGCACCAGGCAATCTTCCGGATCGGTGCGGCCGGTCGACCCACCTGCACCACCGACCGACCCAACACCCGCTGCAGGTGTGAAGCCAGCGCCGGGGCATCGGCGAACGAACCGTCGCTGCGCTCACCCAGAAACCCGAGGTCCTGCTCGCCGAAACGCCCCGACGGGCGCAACCCCAGTTGCACCGCGAGCTGGGCGTTGTTGCCGAGCTCCGGGTGGGCGTCGAGCGGCAGGTGATAGGCAAACAGGCTGATGTCGTGAGCCAACAGCGGCGCCAGCCGCTGCTTCATCCAGCCCGTGACCCGCCCGTCCTGCCCGCGCCAGAACAGACCGTGGTGAACGAAGATCGCGTCGGCTCGAGCCGCAACGGCCGCCTCGATCAAGGCCAGGCTGGCGGTGACGCCGGAGACGATCCGGGCCACATCGCCCTTGCCCTCCACCTGGAGCCCGTTCGGACCGAAATCCTTGAAACGCCCGGGCTGGAGCAGGCTGTCGAACGCGGCGAGAAGTTGGTGTCGGTTGGCCATGGGATGGGGAAACGTCGGAAGGCGGATTGTCGTGCAGCTTCGCCCGTCCGGCCAGCCGCGCCCCGGATCGATGCGGGCCGTCTACACTGTGGGACTCCCCCCGAATCCCATCGATCATGCGTCGCTACTGGCTGGTTTTTTCACAGGCTGTCACTGTCGTCCTGGCGGCCTACTTCGTGCTCACCACGCTCAAACCGGAGTGGGTGGGCCGCAATTCGACGCTTGGGACCACCGGCATTTCCCTGATCGAAGCGCCGGCCTTGCCCCCGACCGTGGCCCCTCCCGGCAGTTACCGGCTGGCGGCACAACGCGCTTCAGCGGCCGTGGTCAGCATCAACACGTCGAAGGTGCCAGACCGGCATCCGCAGGCCAACGACCCCTGGTTCCGCTTCTTTTTTGGAGAGCAGGGCAACGGCCAGCCGCAGGCGGGCCTGGGCAGCGGCGTGATCATCAGCGCCGACGGTTATTTGCTGACCAACAACCACGTGGTCGAAGGCGCGGATGAAATCGAGGTCGTTCTCAACGACAGCCGGCGCGCCCGGGCCAAGGTCATCGGCACCGATCCCGAGAGCGATCTCGCCATCCTCAAGGTGGAGCTCGACCGCCTGCCGGTCATCACGCTGGGAAATTCGGACACGCTCCAGGTCGGCGACCACGTGCTCGCCATCGGCAACCCATTCGGCGTTGGCCAGACGGTCACCAGCGGCATCGTCTCGGCGCTGGGCCGCAACCAGCTGGGCATCAACACCTTCGAGAACTTCATCCAGACCGACGCGGCAATCAACCCCGGCAATTCTGGTGGCGCCCTGGTCGACGTCAACGGAACCCTGATGGGCATCAACACCGCGATCTACTCCCGCTCCGGCGGCAGCATGGGCATCGGCTTCGCGATTCCGGTCTCCACCGCCAAGCTGGTGCTCGAAGGCATCGTCAAGGACGGCGTCGTGACGCGCGGCTGGATCGGTGTGGAGCCGGCGGAGTTGTCACCGGAGTTGATGGAGACCTTCGGCGTCAAAGCCAAAAAAGGCGTGCTCATCACCGGCGTGCTGCAAAACGGCCCGGCGGCGCAGTCGGGCATCCGGCCCGGCGACGTCATCATGCAAGTGGCGGGAAAACAGGTCGCCACCGTTTCGGAACTGTTGTCGTCGGTCGCCGCGCTCAAGCCCGGCGCCGCTGCCAAAGTTCGCCTGCAACGGCGCGAGGACACGGTGGAAGTGAACGTGACGCCAGGTGTCCGGCCCAAGGCCAGACCGATCCAGCGCTGACGGCCCGAACCTAGTTATCGGACGCGCTGGCGGCTTCTGCCGGCGGCTGGGTGGTCTTGATGAAGATCCGGGCGGCCCAGATCCCCACTTCGTACAACAGGCACATCGGGATCGCCAGGGCCAGCTGCGAAACCACGTCCGGCGGTGTGATCACGGCCGCGATGATGAAGGCCAGCACGATGAAGTAGCCGCGAAAAGCCTTCAGCTTCTCGATAGTGACAAAACCCAACCGGGCCAGCACCACCACCACGATCGGCACTTCGAACGACAGTCCGAACGCCATGAACATGGTCAGCACGAAACTGAGGTACGCCTCGATATCAGGCGCAGCGGTGATGCTTTTCGGCGCAAAGCCCTGGATGAACTTGAAGACCTGGCCGAAGACAAAGAAGTAGCAGAAAGCGACGCCAATGAAGAACAGCAGGGTACTGGAAACGACCAGCGGCAGCACCAGTTTCTTCTCGTGCGAGTACAGGCCGGGAGCGACGAATGCCCAGCCCTGGTACAGCACGACCGGCAGTGCCACCAGGAACGCCGACATCAGCAGGATCTTGAGCGGTACCAGGAACGGCGAGATGACTGAGGTTGCGATCAGTGTCGCCCCCTTGGGCAAGGTCGCGATCAACGGCGCTGCAAGGATGTCGTACAGGGCGCCCGGCCCGGGATAAAGGAACAGGACGGCGGCCACCGCCGCGACGGCGACGATCGCCTTGATCAGGCGGTCCCGCAGTTCAACCAGATGGGCGACGAAGGGCTGTTCGGTGCCGGCGAGTTCGTCTTGCTTGTTGGGGCTGTCCGACATCAGCTGAACTTGTGCGGACGGTACTTCGCCACCCGGGCGGCGCCTGACAGCGCGCTGGTGCGAATGCCATTGCGCGCCTTGTACCAGCCCGGCGTGGCGCCCTGCTTGATGCGCCACTTCTTCTTCGGGTTCTTGTACTCCGGATACGACGGCGGCAGCGGCAGGGAAGGCTGCGCTGTGCTGGTCGCATCCGACCACTGCTGCTCGAAATCGGCTTTGCCGCTGTGAATGGAACTCTCCACGTCGCGGGCAGCAGACTCGACCGAGTCCTTCATCTTCTTGAGCTCTTCGAGATCCATCGAGCGATTGACCTCCGCCTTCACGTCAGCGACGTAGCGCTGGGCCTTGCCCAGCAGGGCGCCAACCGTTCGCGCCACCCGAGGCAGTTTTTCGGGTCCGATGACGATCAGCGCGACCACGCTGATCACCATCATCTTTTCAATGCCGAGATCGATCACGGCGTGCGATCAGGAACGGTTCTTCGCCTGCACGTCGATGGTGGTCTTGTCGGCTGCGACCGGTGTGGCCGCCACCTGCTGCGGCGGCACCGGCACTTCCGGCGTGGAACCGTCCTTGACGCCATCCTTGAAGCCCTTGACAGCGCCGCCGAGGTCAGAGCCGATGTTCTTCAATTTCTTGGTGCCGAACACCAGGACGATGATCAGCAGGACGATCAGCCAGTGCCAGATTGAAAACGAACCCATGGAGTACTCCTATACGAACTTGATAGATTTTAGTCGCGGGGCGAAGTTCAGCCCCGCATGTCCCTGCCAGGCTCAGCCTTTGAGCCAAGGACGCGGGCCGCCCAAGACATGAACGTGCAGGTGGTGAACCTCCTGGCCGCCTTCGCGTCCGGTGTTGATCACCACCCGGTGCCCGCCGTCCGGATAAGGACGGCAACCTTCCTGCGCGGCGAGCCGGGGCACTAACGCCAGCATCCGGCCCAGCAACGGCGCGTGGCTTTCATCCACCTGCGCCAGCGAATCGACGTGGACCTTGGGCACCATCAGGAAGTGCACCGGCGCCCAGGGGTGGATGTCGTGAAATGCGAGCAGTTCGTCGTCTTCGTAGACCTTGCGCGAAGGGATTTCACCGCGGACGATCTTGCAGAACAGGCAGTCGGAAGAATGGGTGCTCATGAAAGGAAAGACACCAGTTTCTCAGGGCGCAGACTTGCCGTCAGCGAAGCGCATCCAGCCGCGCAGGCACCGGTACAGATACCAGAGCCAGACGATAAACCAGGCCACCGCCCCGGGGAAAAAGAAGACCAGCCACAGCGGCGCAGTCACAGCCAGCCACACCATGGTCCACCAGAAAGTGGAAATCATGTAGTTGTGGTGACCCACATAACGCGGATCGTGCTCGTCGCCCCGCTTGACGTAATTGAGGACCAGCGCGATGAACGCCAGCAAACCCATGCTGAACCAGGCCAGCGTGTGCATGCCGTACAACACATGCATCACAGTCCGGTCACCGGCGGTCTTGGCGTCCAGGTCTGCGTAATCGGTCTCAGCCATTGCCGTTTCCTTCGCGCATGACGGCCTTGCGCAAGGCCATTTCCTCGATCCCGCTGGTGCCGGCGCGGCGCTCCAGTTCGTCGATCACGTCGGCGGGGGTGAGCCCGTAGTGTGCCAGCGCGATCATGCTGTGGAACCAGAGATCGGCAACCTCGCCCACCAGTCGCTGCGGGTCGCCCCCGTGGTCCACGTCTTTCGCCGCCATCACCACCTCGGTCGCCTCTTCGCCGATTTTTTTCAGGAAAGCGTCGGGGCCCTTGTGCAGCAGGCGGGCGACGTAGCTGGCATCGGGGTCGCCGCCGCGAGCCGGCTTGCGACTTTCGATGGTGCTGGCCAGGCGCGCCAACACCCCTTCGGCAGCACCGAGGATGGGCTTGGACAATGGAGGTGCGGCTTTCGCGCTCATGGCTTGTAGCTGTAGATGGAACCCGGGTCTTTCAAGACCGGTTCCGTAATTTCCCAGGCGTCCCCTTTCAGGCGGCTGAAAAAGCAGCTGTGGCGCCCGGTGTGGCAGGCGATCGACGGATCGTGCCCAAGCTGGCTGACTGTCAGCAGCAACACGTCGTTGTCGCAGTCCATCCGGATGTCGTGAACGGTCTGGACATGCCCGGACTCTTCACCCTTGAACCAGAGTTTTCCGCGCGAGCGGCTGAAGTAGACCGCGCGACCCAGCTCCGCCGTCCTGGCGAGTGCCTCGCGGTTCATCCAGGCGAACATCAGCACGTCGTTGCTACCCGCTTCCTGGGCGATCACGGGCACCAGCCCCTGGGCATCCCATTTCACTGCATCGAGCCAGTCCATCCGGCTATTGTCCGGCATCGCGCCCTCAGAGCCGAACCGGGATCCCGCGTTCGGCCATCCGTGCCTTGGCTTGCCCGACCGTGTACTCGCCGTAGTGGAAGATGCTGGCCGCCAGAACCGCGTCGGCGCCGCCCTGCTGGATCCCGTCGGCGAGGTGGTCGAGGTTGCCGACACCACCTGAGGCGATCACCGGAACGCTCACCGCATCGCTGACGGCCCGGGTCAGTTCCAGGTCGAAGCCGGCCTTGGTGCCGTCGCGGTCCATGCTGGTCAGCAGGATCTCGCCGGCTCCGCGCCGCACCATCTCGCTGGCCCACTGCACTGCGTCCAGGCCGGTGTTCTTGCGCCCGCCGTGGCTGTAGACATCCCATCCGGGTCCCCGCGACGCCGCGTCGGTCGCCGAACGCCGCTTGGCGTCGATCGCCACCACGATGCATTGGGAGCCATACTTGTCGGACGCCGCATCGATGACGGCCGGATCGGCAATCGCCGCCGAGTTGAAACTGGTCTTGTCGGCGCCCGCGTTCAACAGCCGGCGCACGTCTTGCACCGTGCGCACGCCCCCGCCGACGGTGAGCGGGATGAAGACCTGCGCCGCCACCGCTTCGATCATCGGCAGGATCAGGTCGCGCCCGTCGCTGGTCGCCGTGATGTCCAGGAAGGTGAGTTCGTCGGCGCCTTGCTGGTTGTAGCGGGCGGCGATCTCCACCGGGTCGCCCGCGTCCCGCAGCTCGAGGAAATTGACGCCCTTGACGACCCGGCCGCCGGTCACATCCAGGCAGGGAATGATGCGTTTGGCGAGCATGTCCGCTTCAGGCTGACAGCTCGTCCGCCTTGGCCTGCGCCTGCGCGAAATCGAGGTCGCCGGAATAGATCGCGCGGCCACAGATGACGCCTTCGATGCCCTCGTCCTCGACCGCGCAGAGCCGCTCGATGTCGGCCATGCCGGACAGGCCGCCGGAAGCGATCACCGGAATGTGCAGCGACTGGGCCAGCTTCACGGTTGCATCGATGTTGATCCCGGACAGCATGCCGTCGCGGCCGATGTCGGTGTAGATGATGGATTCGACGCCCCAGTCCTCGAACTTTCGCGCCAGGTCAACCACTTCGTGGCCGGTGAGCTTGCTCCAGCCGTCGGTCGCCACCTTGCCGTCCTTGGCATCGAGGCCGACGATGATGTGGCCGCCGAAGGCCGTGCATGCGTCCTTCAGGAAGCCCGGATTCTTCACCGCAGCGGTGCCGATGATCACGTAGCGCAGCCCGCCGTCGATGTACTTCTCGATTGTGTCGAGGTCCCGGATGCCGCCACCGAGCTGGACCGGGATCTCGTTGCCAACCGCCTTGAGGATCGACCGGATCGCGCTGAAATTCTGCGGCTTGCCGGCAAAAGCGCCGTTCAGGTCCACCAGGTGCAGCCGGCGCGCACCGCGCTCCAGCCAGCTCCGCGCCATGGCAGCCGGGTCTTCGCTGAACGTGGTGGCCTGGTCCATGTCGCCTTGCTTCAGGCGCACACAGTGACCGTCTTTCAGATCGATCGCGGGAATGAGGAGCATCTTGGAGCTGAATTCGACGCAATCGGCCCGCGCTGATCATCGGGCGGGGATCGGTCGTGGCGGCGGACGGATCGGGTCAGGGGTTCCAGTGCAGGAAGTTCCGGTACAGGGCGAGGCCGTGGTCCGCGCTTTTCTCGGGATGGAATTGGGTTGCGAAAATATTATCGCGTGCAATCGCGGCAGTAAACCGGGCGCCGTAATCCGCCTCGCCGATGCTGTGGCGCGCATCTGACGTTCTGGCATAAAAGCTGTGGACGAAATAGAAGTAGCTGCCGTCAGCGACGCCTTCCCAGATCGGATGGGGCTTCTGCCAGACCTGGTTCCATCCCATCTGGGGCACCTTGAAGCGGCTGCCATCCGGCTGCAGCCGGCCGGCCAGGTCGAACTTCAGCACCTCGCCGTGGATCAGGCCAAGGCTCTCGGTCGGGCCCTCTTCGCTGCGATCGAGCAGCATCTGCATGCCGACGCAGACCCCGAACAGCGGCTTGCTGGCGGCGGCCTGGAGCAGCGCCTGCAGCAGGCCGGATTCGCGCAACTCGCGCATGCAATCGCGCATCGCCCCCTGGCCCGGCAACACGAGGCGGTCGGCGTCGCGCACCACCTGCGGGTCGGCCGTCACCACGACGTCGAAGCCGCTGCCCTGCGCCACATGCTGCACGGCCTGCGAAACGGAGCGCAGGTTGCCCATGCCGTAATCGACGACTGCCACTGTTTTCATTGCGCGCGCTCAATGCCCGGTCATTGGCCGGCTCCCCAGCCGGTTCAAATCAGAGGGATCCCTTGGTGCTGGGAATGGTCCCGGCCGCCCGCGGATCGAACTCCAGCGCCGCCCGCAAGGCCCTGGCAAACGCCTTGAAGACGGTCTCGCACTGGTGATGCGCGTTTTCGCCGCGCAGGTTGTCGATGTGCAGCGTCACGAAGGCATGGTTCGCGAACCCCTGGAAGAACTCGTGCGCCAGCTGGCTGTCGAAAGTGCCGATCGTCGGGCTCTTGAACGGCACATTCATGATCAGGCCCGGCCGGCCGGAAAAATCGATCACCACGCGCGACAACGCCTCGTCCAGCGGGACGTAGGCATGGCCGTAGCGACGGATGCCCTTCTTGTCGCCGACGGCCTTGTAGACGGCCTGGCCCAGCGTGATGCCAACGTCTTCGACCGTGTGGTGGCCGTCGATGTGCAGGTCGCCTGCCGCCTGGATCTCCAGATCGATCAGGCCGTGCCGCGCGATCTGGTCGAGCATGTGGTCGAAAAAGCCGATGCCGGTCGCCAGGTTCGCCTTGCCGCTGCCATCGAGATCGACCCGGACCTTGATCTGGGTTTCGGCGGTATGACGGATGACCTCCGCCTGGCGGTGGGTCTCCAGGGTGCGTTGTTCGGATGAAATCATAGGGAGGCCTTGAGCGCCGACAGCAGCTGCGTGTTCTCGTCCGGCGTACCGACGGTCAGCCGCAGGCAGTTCGCCAGCAAAAGATGCATTCTAGAAACGTTCTTGACCAGCACGCCGTGGGCCTTGAGGCCGTCGAAGCTTTTCTGGGCATCGGGGACGCGGGCCAGGATCATGTTGGCGTCGCTGGGCCACGTCTTGACTCCTGGCAGCTGCGCCAGTTCGCGCTCGAGGCGACTTCTCTGCTCGCGCAACTGACCGGCCTGGGCTGCAAACACCGCCTCGTTCTCCAACGCGAACAATGCCGCTTCGCTGTTGAGGACGCTGATGTTGTAGGGCGGGCGCACCTTGTCGAATTCGGCGATCAGCGCCTTCGGACCCAGCATGTAGCCGATGCGGACGCCGGCCAGGCCGAACTTGCTCAGGGTCCGCATCAGCAGCACATGGCTGTGTCGGTGCACCCGGTCGATGTAGCTGCGACTCGAAAACGGCTGGTAAGCCTCGTCCATGACCACCAGGCCCGGCGCCGCCTCGATGATCTTCTCGATCGCTTCATCGTTCCAGAGGTTGGCCGTGGGGTTGTTGGGATAGGCCAGGTAGACGATCGTTGGCTGGTGCCGCTCGATCGCAGCCAGCATCGCCTCCAGGTCGAGCTCGAAGTCGGGGGTCAGGTCCACGCCGATGAACTTCAGGCCTTGCAGCTGGGCGCTCATCGCGTACATGACGAAGCCGGGCAGCGGCGCCACGATCGCCGCACCCGGCAGATCGCAAGCCATCGCCAGCAATGAGATCAGCTCGTCGGAACCGTTGCCCAGCATGATGTCGAAGCCTTCGGGCATGCCGGCATACGCCGCGAGCGCGCGACGCAACTCGTCCACCTGGCCGGCCGGATACCGGTTCAGCGCCAGGGCGCCGAGCCGGCGGCCGAGTTCGGCTTGCAGTGCTGGCGCCAGCCGGTACGGGTTCTCCATCGCATCGAGCTTGACCAGTCCGGCCGAAGGCTGGATGGCATATGCCTGCATCGACTGGATGTCCTGCCGAATGCGCTGCTTCAGGTCCCTGGGACGCACCGCGCTCACTTGCGGAACCTCATTTCGGCAGCGCGCGCGTGCGCCTGCAGGCCCTCGCCATATGCCAGTTCGGCGGCGATTGCGCCGAGCCTGGCCGCGCCGGCCTCGCTCACCTCGATGATGCTGCTGCGCTTCTGGAAGTCGTAGACGCCCAGCGGACTGGAAAAGCGCGCCGTGCCGCTGGTCGGCAGCACGTGATTGGGGCCCGCGCAATAGTCGCCCAGCGACTCGCTGGTGAAGGCGCCCAGGAAAATCGCTCCGGCATGGCGCAGCAGCGGCTCCCAGCGGTGCGGATTGTTGCTGGCGACCTCGAGATGCTCCGGAGCAATCCGGTTGCTGATCTCGCAGGCCTCTTGCATGCTGCGCGTCTGGATCATCGCGCCCCGGCCGTTGAGCGATTTGGCGATGATTGCAGCGCGGGGCATCTGCGGCAGCAGCCGATCGATCGCCGCCTGCACCTGATCGATGTAGGGACCGTCGGGACACAGCAGGATGCTCTG
>JAJAZH010000062.1 GCA_026785815.1 Ramlibacter sp.
CCGCCCACGGCCGTCGCGCCGATCACCGAGAGACCGGACACCTTCGAGAGGTCAGTCACAAGATCGGCTGTAATGCCTCGGGCCAGCAGCACCGCCTGCGGGTCGTCACCCAGCGCCTCGAACGCCCGGATGGTGACTGTCGGTTGTGCCGTGCGAACCGCTTCGGTGGCTGCCGTTGGGACCCGTCCTGCCGGGACGCCGTTCTCGCGCTGGGCGTTGATCCACCCGGCTCCGGCCGCGGCGAGCAGCAGTGCGACGATGCCCGCTCCCGCTTGCCAGGGAACGCGCCGCGCGCGGTCGCCATGCAAGGATTCCGGATCCGGCCGAGCCGGCGCGGATGCGACCTCCTCCGGGCAGACCACGGGGGCGACCAGCCGATAGCCGCCCTTGAAAATTGTCTGGATATACGCCGGTTTCTGACGGACATCCCCCAGTGCCTTGCGCAACTTGATCACTACCTGCGTAAGTGAGTCGTCGCCCACCAGCACGCCGGACCATAGCGCTGAAAGCAGGGCTTCGCGGCTCACGACCTGCCCCGGCCGCTCTGCGAGGTACACAAGGGCAGCCATGGCCTTTGGCTCGAGCTGGATGGTTTTGCCCGAGGCCGAGATCTGATTCAGCGCAGGCTCTACCGCCCAGTCGCCGACCTGCAACTTCTGCGTGCTTGGCACGCAAAGAGGTTCGGTAGCAACCGGCATATTCGACCTCAGGGTAACCTCCTTCGAACCTGCTCAATCGGGCGATGTGCGCATCCTTCGCCAAAGCTTAGTCGTTTCTTCAGGACTTTCTCAGCCAGCTCGCCTTCAATGGGCCTGCAAGGGCAGATCAGCGCCAGGGCGCATCCGCTCGACGTTCAATCAGCAAGGAGGTCTCCATGAAACATCTTCTCATCAATATGACCGTGGTTCTGGCATCGGGGTTTTGGTCATGGTCATCGACGGCACTAGCGCAGCAGCAGCTAGTCGTCAAGCCGCTGGCCGAAAAGAAAGTCGCGCAGCTGCCGGCTGGCCCGCTCTTCTGGAGACTTGAGAATTTCTCCGAAGTTGGGCTAGCGCAGGCCGCCGCAGGTCCGTGGGCCTTGGTCGCAGAGGCCGCGGGAAAAATCTGGCTCTTCACGCTAGGCCCATCGGGTGGGTCCTCGGCGGGCGGCACCAAGGTCGCGGAAGTCGGACCCATTTCCGCGGTCGCTGCGACCCAGTATCTGCTGCGGATCAATGAGGGGAGCGGCCCTCCGGGCAGCGTGACGCCTGTGCACACCCATCCGGGATCCGAAGCGTTCTACGTGCTCGCCGGGGAGACAAGCAGCCATACTTCGCAGGGGGTCCAGCGCGTTGCGGCGGGCCAGGCCGAGACCGGTCATGCGGCCGATACGCCAATGCAGGTCTCGAGCAGCGGCGCGGTCAACCTGCACTCGCTTGTGATGTTTGTGGTGGACGCCAACAAACCGTTTTCATCTCCGGCCAAATTCCCCTAGAGCAGGTGAAAGCCCAACGAAGCGGCTCTCGCATCCAGGCGGCGGCCCGCTCGCGGGCGGCCCGCCATGGGCGCAAACTGATGAGGCGTCGGCGCGTGCCCGGTAAAGCGCTTTCAACCACGGGCGTAAGTCACGCCGCCGTCGACGACGAGGGTGTGGCCCACCACATGGTCGCCTGCGCGCGAGGCCAGAAAGATGGCGGCGCCGGCCATGTCTTCGTCGGTGCCGATGCGCCCGGCGGGAAGGCGGCGGGCCACCTCGTCTTCGTGGTCGCGGGCGGCGCGGTTCATCTCGGAGGCAAACGCGCCAGGCGCGATAGCGCTCACCACGATGTTGTCCCGCCCTGGGTGTCGAAGGCGTCGCCGGCGTGGTCGCGAGCGAAGTTCGCCGGGGCCAGCCAGCACTTCAGGTTGAGCAGCAGCAGCGCAAACCCGGGGCGGCAGTTCATGGCTGCAAGCGCGCGGCCGCCCAGAGGACCTGGTCGATGACTGCCTGGACCTTGCTGCGCGATGGCTCGTCAACCAGCGCGCCCTGGGGGTCGAAGGCGTCGCCGGCGTGGCCGAGAGCGAAGTTCACCGGTGCCAGCCAGCATTGCAGGTTGAGCAGCAGCGGCGCCAGGTGGCTCTGCGAGCGCAGGCCGCCCAATGCTCCAGGTGCTGCGCTCAGCACACCCACGATCTTGCCGCGACTCGACTTGAAGCCGTCGCTCCAGACCGGGTCGGAC
This sequence comes from Ramlibacter sp., assembly GCA_026785815.1. Lineage (GTDB taxonomy): Bacteria > Pseudomonadota > Gammaproteobacteria > Burkholderiales > Burkholderiaceae_C > Ramlibacter. The sequence continues at coordinate 2,199 of JAJAZH010000062.1, forward strand.
CGGACTGGGCTGGAGACCCAGTCGAGCGTGTTCTTCAGCAACGCCGGATAGCTGGCGTTGTATTCCGGAGTGCAGATGATCCAGGCGGGATGGTCGTGAAAGATCTGCTTGAGCCTGATCACAGCGGGCGGCGTGCCGCGCGTTTCGAGGTCGGCGTTGTACATCGGCACCTCGAAATCGCCCAGCTCGATGTGCGTCACGTCGGCGCCGCTGGCAGTCGCCATCGCTGCAGTCGCCCGGGCCAGCTGGCGGTTGAAGGACTTTTCGCGGGTGCTACCGGCGAAGACAAGGATTTTCATGGCCCTGATTTCAGCACAGGCCCACGGCGGCTTTCTGCAGTCTCCACACAGCTCGGGTTAAAATGTACAAAACTCCAGATCCTGTACAGAATGCACACTTTGTCTTTGAGCGACTTCCGGGCGCGCGCTTCCGAGATGCTGGATCGCGTCGAGAGCGGCGAGACGGTGCGCATCCTTCGCCACGGCAAACCAGTAGCCGAGCTGGTGCCGATTCGGCCCGAGACGGTTGCCGGCCAGCCGCGCTGGAAGCTGCCGATCGAACCCGTGCGCTACCTCAAGCCGCCAAGCAAGTCCGGCGCGGAGCTCATCATCGAAGAACGCGAAGGCGGTTGGTGATGAAGCTGTTGTTCGACAGTTCCGCGCTGTTCAAGCGCTATGCGGGCGAGAGTGGGGCGGCGCAGGTGCGCGAGCTGCATCAAAAGGCGACGTCTGTCATCCTGGCGGCTCATTGCTTTACCGAAATCGTTTCGGCTCTGACCCGCCAGTGGCGAGAGGGCGCCTTCGACGAGAGCGAATACCGACGCGTGCGGGCCACCATCCGGGACGATTTCGACGTCTACCAGGTCGAGGCCCTGAGTCGCACCGTCGAAGATTTCGCCGTCGCGGCGATGGTCCAGGTTCCATTGCGCGCAATGGACGCCTTGCACATCGGTTCGGCTCAGGCAGCAAGGGTGAACCTGTTCGTGACGGCAGACCGCCGGCAGGCGTCGGCGGCACAGGCCGTCGGGGTGAAGACCGAACTGATCGAGGCCTGACATGCTGTATCCCGAAGAATTCGACGTCATCGTGGTTGGCGGCGGCCATGCCGGGACCGAGGCCGCCCTGGCCGCGGCCCGGATGGGTTGCAAGACCTTGCTGCTGACCCACAACATCGAAACGCTGGGCCAGATGAGCTGCAACCCGTCCATCGGCGGCATCGGCAAGGGGCACCTGGTCAAGGAAGTGGATGCCTTGGGCGGCGCGATGGCCATTGCCACGGACGAGGGCGGGATCCAGTTCCGCATTCTCAATTCGAGCAAGGGTCCGGCTGTGCGCGCCACCCGGGCCCAGGCCGACCGGATCCTGTACAAGGCCGCGATCCGCCGGCGGCTGGAGAACCAGCCCAATCTCACGCTGTTCCAGCAGGCTGTCGACGATCTGATGGTCGAAGGCGACCGGGTCGCGGGCGCAGTGACGCAGGTCGGCATCCGCTTCCGGTCCCGCACGGTGGTGCTCACCGCCGGCACCTTCCTGGACGGCCGGATCCACGTCGGCCTGAACAATTACCAGGCCGGACGGGCTGGCGATCCGCCCGCAATCTCGCTGTCGGCGCGCTTGAAGGAATTGAAACTGCCCCAGGGTCGCCTGAAGACCGGAACGCCGCCCCGGCTGGATGGCCGCACCATCGACTTCTCCAAATGCCAGGAGCAGCCCGGTGATGGAATGGGTCCGGGTTCGACGTTCGCTGCTTTGCCTGTTTTCAGCTTCATGGGCCATGCGTCCATGCACCCGGCGCAGATGCCGTGCTGGATCACCCATACCAACCAGCGCACCCACGAGATCATCCGCTCCGGGTTCGACCGCAGCCCCATGTTCACCGGCAAGATCGAGGGCGTCGGCCCGCGCTATTGCCCGAGCGTGGAAGACAAGGTCAACCGGTTCGCCGACAAGGAGAGCCACCAGATCTTCCTGGAGCCGGAAGGGCTCACCACCAACGAGTACTACCCCAACGGAATCTCCACCAGCCTGCCGTTCGACATCCAGTACCGGTTGGTGCGGTCGATGGCCGGGCTAGAGAACGCCCACATCCTGCGGCCGGGTTACGCGATCGAGTACGACTACTTCGATCCGCGCTCACTCAAGTCCAGCTTCGAAACCCGCTCCATTGGGGGGCTGTTCTTTGCCGGCCAGATCAACGGCACCACCGGCTACGAAGAGGCGGCCGCACAAGGACTGTTTGCCGGCGTGAACGCTGCGCTCCAGTGCCGGGGCGAAAGCGCCTGGCTGCCGCGGCGGGACGAGGCATACCTGGGGGTGCTGGTGGATGACTTGATCACAAAGGGGGTGACCGAGCCGTACCGGATGTTCACCAGCCGGGCCGAGTTCCGCC
>JAJAZH010000063.1 GCA_026785815.1 Ramlibacter sp.
CTCGTTTCGACCGCCTGGGCGTCCGCGTCCACGTTCCGCGGCTCGGACAAGCGGGGCGGTGCCAACGGCGCGCGGATTCGCCTGGCGCCGCAGAAAGACTGGGCTGTCAATCAGCCGCAGCCACTGGCGGCGGTGCTCGAGGTGCTGGAGGGGATCCGAAAGGGGTTCAATGCGGCTCTGGCTGGTGGCAAGAAGCTCTCGCTCGCCGACCTGATCGTGCTGGCGGGTGGCGCGGGCGTGGAGCAGGCAGCCAGGGACGCCGGTCACCCAGTCACCGTTCCTTTCACGCCGGGGCGCATGGACGCATCGCAAGAGCAGACCGACGTGCAGTCTTTTGCTCCGCTCGAGCCGATTGCCGACGGCTTCCGCAATTACCAGAAGGCGCGCTACAACGTGCCCTCGGAGGCACTGCTGCTGGACCGGGCGCAACTGCTGACGCTGACAGCGCCGGAGATGACCGTGCTCGTCGGTGGTCTGCGGGTGCTGGGCGCCAATATCGGCCAGACGCGCGACGGCGTCTTCAGCAAGAAACCGGGCACGCTGAGCAACGATTTCTTCGTCAACCTGCTCGACATGGCGACCGAGTGGAAGGCTGTCGCGGGCGGCAATGAGCAGTTCGAAGGGCGCGACCGCAAGTCGGGCGAACTCCGGTGGACCGCGAGCCGCGTCGATCTGGTGTTCGGGTCGAACGCGCAGCTGCGCGCCATCGCCGAGGTGTACGCCAGCGCGGACGCCCAGCAGAAGTTTGTCGATGACTTCGTGGCCGCGTGGACCAAGGTGATGGATCTGGACCGTTTCGCCAGCGCGTGATGTCCGGCAAAGCGCGGTAGTCTCGGGGCTTCGCAAGGAGAAGCCACCATGACTGCCGCCCCGCGCTATCCGGCGCCCGAATTGAAGGACCTGCCCGACGACATCCGCGCCAAGGTGCTGGAGGTGCAGGAGAAAGCCGGGTTCATCCCCAACGTGTTCCTGGCGTTCGCCCGCCGGCCAGCCGAGTGGCGGGCGTTCTTCGCCTATCACGATGCGCTGATGGCGCCGGAAGACGACGCGATCAAGGGCCGGACCTTGACCAAGGGCGATCGCGAGATGATCGTCACCGCCACCAGCGCCGCCAACAACTGCCTGTATTGCGTGGTGGCCCATGGCGCCCTGCTGCGGATCTACGAGAAGAAGCCGCTGGTGGCCGACCAGGTTGCGGTGAATTACCGCAAGGCCGACATCACGCCCAGGCAACTGGCCATGCTGGACTTCGCCATGAAGGTCTGCCAGCAGTCGGACGCCCTCAGCGACGCCGACTACCCGCCACTGCGCGCGCACGGCTTCACCGACGAGGACATCTGGGACATCGCGGCGATCACCGCCTTCTTCGGCTTGTCGAACCGGATGGCCAGCTTCGCCGGCATGATGCCGAACAACGAGTTCTATTTGATGGGGCGGGCGCCCAGGCAGAAGTGACAGCTGGATGCCGGGTCAAGTCCGGCATGACAGCTGTCATCCCGGCGCAGGCCGGGATCCAGCTGCCCTACTCGAAGATCGCGCGCAGCCGGTCCGGCAGCGGCACCGACTTCTGCGCCGGGAAGTTCACCCACACCGTGGTCGCACCACCGTCGGCGTAGATGGCGCCGGGAGCGTCGGCCCGCTCCATCGTCGCCCAGGTCTCGAAGGAACTGCGGCCGACGTCGCTCACGTACATCTTGATCAGCACATCGCCCGGGTATTCGAGCTGCCTGTAGAAGTTGCAGAAGGCATTGACGATCACGATCCCGTCGCCTGTTGGATCCGGCTGGCAGCCGATGGAGCGCGCCCATTCGATCCGGATGATCTCCAGATAGCGAAAGTACGATGTGTTGTTGACATGGCCCATCGCGTCCATGTCGCCCCAGCGGATCGGCATGGTCAGCTCGAACACCAGCTTCTTGTTGGCGGGAATCTCGATCTTCACTTCTGCTAGATCCCGAACCCGTCGTCAGCGGCGATCACCGCGCCGTTGATGAAATGGCTCTGGCTGCTGGCCAGCAGCACGATCAGGGCGTCGAGGTCGGCGGGCTGGCCGACCCGCTTGCGCGGCAGCATCTGCACCAGCTTGATGCCCTGTTCGGTCTGCCAGTGGTGGTGGTTGATCTCGGTGTCGATGTAGCCGGGGCAGACCGCGTTGACGTTGATGCCGAAGCGGCCCCATTCCAGCGCCAGCGCCTTGGTCATCTGCACCACGGCCGCCTTGCTCATCGCGTACACGCCGATCTGCGGCAGCACCTTCAGGCCCGCCATCGAAGCGATGTTGATGATGCGTCCGCCGATGTAGGTGCCCGGCGCCGCGCCGCGGGCCCGCGCCAGCATCCGCTTGCCGACCTCCTGCGCCACGAAGAAGGCGCCCTTGACGTTGGTGTCGAACACGAAGTCGTAGTCTTCCTCGGACACGTCCTGGATCCGCTGGGTGGTGCTGACACCCGAGTTGTTGACCAGGATGTCGATGGCGCCGACTTCGGTTTCCGCATGGGCCACCGCTGCCTTCACGCTGTCCAGATCGGTGACGTCCAGTTCCAGCACGTGGGCGTCGCCGCCCTCGGCCTCGATCTGCGCGCGCAGATCCTTGAGTCTTTCGACCCGCCGGCTGGCCAGCACCACCGCCGCGCCGGCGCGGGACAAGGTGCGCGCGAATTGCTCGCCGAGTCCGCTCGACGCGCCCGTGACGAAGGCCACACGGCCGGAAAGATCGATGCTGTAGCTCACAGGCGACTCCTCGATGCCAGAAACGGCTCGTAAAATGTTGAGTCACATTATCAGCGAGTGCAACCGTCCAATGAACCAAGAACAACTGCTGGCGCAGCACGGACCGCGCGAGGCAATGGAGTACGACGTCGTGGTGGTCGGCGGTGGGCCGGCCGGCCTGTCGACCGCGATCCACCTGAAGCAGCTGGCGGCGGAACACGGCAGCGAGATCTCGGTCGTGGTGCTGGAAAAAGGCTCGGAACCCGGCGCCCATATCCTGTCGGGCGCGATCATGGATCCACGCGCGCTGTACGAACTGCTGCCCAACTGGAAGGAACTCGGCGCGCCGCTGAACCAGCCGGTGACGCAGGACGTGTTCCTGTTCACCAGCGAAACCGGCGCTACGCGCACTCCGAATTTCCTGCTGCCGAAAAACTTCCACAACCACGGCAACTACATCGTCAGCCTGGCCAACTTCACGCGCTGGCTGGCGCAGCAGGCTGAAGGACTCGGGGTCGAGATCTTTCCCGGCTTCCCGGCGGCGGAGGTGCTCTACAACGACAACGGCTCGGTCAAGGGCGTTGCGACCGGCAATCTGGGCATCGGCAAGGACGGCGAGCCGACCGCAGATTTCCAGCTCGGGATGGAGCTGCACGCCAAGTACACCATCTTCGCCGAGGGCTCGCGCGGCCATCTCGGCCGCCAGTTGATCAGCCGCTTCAAGCTCGACGACGGCAAGGACCCGCAAAGCTACAGCATGGGCATCAAGGAGCTGTGGGAGATCGATCCCGCGCGGCACGAGCCGGGCCTGGCGCTGCACAGCGCCGGCTGGCCGCTGGACAACGACACCTACGGCGGCTCGTTCCTGTATCACATGGAAAACAACCAGGTGGCGGTCGGCTTGGTGGTCGGCCTCGACTACAAGAATCCGTACCTGAGCCCGTTCGAGGAGTTCCAGCGCTTCAAGACCCATCCCAACATCCGCTGGTACTTCGAAGGGGCTGCGGCGGCAGCGGGACAGCCGCCGGTCAAGCCGGCCAGACGGATCGCCTATGGCGCGCGCTCGCTCACCGTGGGCGGCCTGTTGTCGCTGCCCAAGACCGTTTTCCCGGGCGGCGCGCTGGTCGGCTGCGAGGCCGGTTACCTCAATGCATCGCGCATCAAGGGCAGCCATGCGGCGATCAAAACCGGCATGCTCGCAGCCCAGGCGGCGTTCGAGGCGATCGGCGCCGGGCGCCAGCACGACGAACTGACCGCTTATCCCACGCTGTTCGAAAAATCGTGGCTGCACGAGGAGTTGAACAAGGCCCGCAACTTCAAGCAGTGGTTCAAGAAAGGGCTGCCGGTCGCAACCGTCATGACCGGCATCGAGCAGTTCGTGCTCAAGGGCCGGATGCCATGGACCATCCACCGCGAAAAGCCGGACCACGTCTACCTGAAGCCGGCCGCCGAGTGCAAGCCGATCGTCTATCCCAAACCCGACAACAAGCTGACCTTCGATCGCCTCACCTCGGTCTTCATCTCCAACACCAACCACGCCGAGCAGCAGCCGGCACACCTCACGCTCAAGGATGCGTCGGTGCCGGTGAACGTGAACCTGGCCAAATACGCCGGACCCGAAAGCCGCTACTGCCCGGCCGGCGTCTATGAATTCGTCAAGAACCCGGACAACACCGACCGGCTGCAGATCAACGCGCAGAACTGCGTGCACTGCAAGACCTGCGACATCAAGGACCCGACCCAGAACATCGTCTGGGTCACGCCCGAAGGTGGCGGTGGCCCGACCTACGTGAACATGTGATCGCAGCCGCGAGCTGTCGGAGGCCGGCAAGAAGGTGTTCACCGATGCGGCCAGGAAAGCTGGCGCGGCCCAGCGCAAGAAGGTCAACGACGTGGTGCGCGAGCTGCGACCGTTCCTGCTGGCGCACGGCGCGGTGCCGATGATCCTCACCTTCGTGCCGGCGCTGGGCACCTGGCTGGCCCGCGCCCTCGGCTTCAATTGACATCGGCATCGCCGATGTCATTCCCGCGCAGCCTGCCCCCGCC
>JAJAZH010000064.1 GCA_026785815.1 Ramlibacter sp.
CCTCAGCGCGTCTGATACCCAATAACCCGCCACTTGCCGTCGGTGTCGCGCACCGTGGTGACGATTTCCACCACGTCGTCCTTCTTGCTGAACTTGCTGCTGTAGAAGATGGTGACGTAGTCGCCGTTGGGACGGCCTTCCAGCGTCGTCTTGTAGACCGCCTCGTCAGGCTCCCGTTCGACAAAGTTGCCGAGGTCGCGAGCCTTCGGAATGCCGTCCATCCAGGCCGCCAGCGGCACGGTGCTGCGAAACATCCCGGCCGAGGTTTCCCAGGCGCGGCCCCAGTCACGCCGGTCCAGCAGCAGCAACCAGCCTGAGGCCGCAAGCGTGGCGTCTGCAGCTTTGGCTTTGGCTTTTTCGGTCTCCTCGGCAGTGACGGGCGCCACCGGGGCGGCGGCCGGCGCCGGACGTGCTGCGGCAGCAGGCGCTGCCGGCGGGGTGCGGTTGGTTTGGGCCGGTCGGGTCTGGGCGACGGCACTGCCGCTTGCCAGCGCGGCAGCCAGGAGCAGGGCAGGTGTGAGGATGGCTTTCATGGCTTGAGTTTATCTGGCGCGCAGTCACGGCGACCCCGACCGGGGTATTTTTAAGCCCGGTAAAGCCCGGTAAAGCCCGGTAAAGCCCGGGTAACACCCGGATAGCGCCGGGGTCCAGTTGCAGCTCCTCCGGCAGATTCACCCCGCGAGCTGGCGGCTGTCCCGGTCGATCGCCTCACGCTTGCCGCGCAGCGACGAGCTGGAGCGGTGGAAGTCGAACTGGAACTGCGAAGCCGCGGCGCCGACGGGCGCCGGCAACTGCGCCGTGCCGCTGGCCAGCACGCGCGCCAGCGTCGCTTTCAAGGTGGCGGCGTCGTCGTCGAAGTCGTTGTGCCGGGCCGACCGTGACGCTGTGATTGAGCCTTCCGGGTTGCTGTTGGGCGAGAACACCAGGTCGGCCTTGCCGCTGGTAAATAGCGCCGACAGCTCGGGATCCTGGGCCAGCCACCGCTCCATTCCCAGCAAGGGCGTGCCCTTGCCGAAAGCGCTGCTCTCGAAGGCGCGGGAGACCAGGTACAACAGGCTTTTGTTGTAGATCCGCGCGCAGTTGTCGTCCTGCTCGGCCTTGTCGGTGAGGGCGAACAGCGCGAAGCGGCCGATCGCGCCACTGTCAATCGACGGCAGGTAGGCCTGCTTGAACAGCTCGGTCGTCACTGCCGGCCCCCAGAGCGTGCAGGTGTCCACCTTCATGCCGTAGCCGGTTTCGCCCTTGAGATATCCGCGAGTGATCTTTTTCGGCGGCGCCGTCAGCAGCCGCACCAGCGGCGCATGGAAGATGGCGCCGGCGCTGTGGCTGACGATGTGCAGCTTGATGTCCATCTTCCCGCGCAGGGCGGCCAGCAGGTCCAGCGCCTGGCGGGCCCCGCCGCCGGGCCGGCTGCCGGCGGCCAGCGCGTTCTCCTTCATCTGGTCCCAGGAGGCCTTGCCGGTCAGGGTCCGTGCCAGGATCTCCAGTGTGTCGTCCAGCCGGTCGAGCAGGAAGTCCTTGGCGGCGCCGAGCACGCCTTCGGGGCGGCGCCGCCGCATCGCGTCCTGCAGGATGTTGGTCAGGGTCGACCAGTAGTCGCTGTGCCACACGAAGCTGAGCGGATAGATGTGGGCGTCGAGCATCGCGCTGCGGTAGTCGGCCAGCCGCTGGATCGCGCTGCGCTCGTCGACCAGCCCGCCATGCGCGTAGAGCAGCACATGCTTTTCGGGCCAGGCGGCCATCGCCCTCGGCATGTCGACTTCGAAGATTTCGCGCAGCTCGTCGGCGCTGGTGCCGTAATCGCCGCCGGGCCGCAGCGCGCCATCGTTGCCGAGGCTGATGATGTGCGGCCGCAGGTCGCTGTACGAATACGCCGCCGAGCGCCCGGCTGCCGCCGAATGCGCGGTCGCCGCCGATTCGGTCTGCCGCAGCATCACCGGCGCGCCGAGCCGCGCCACCCAGACATCGGTGCCGTTGGCCAGCCAGTCGTCGTAAGAGATGCGGGCGAAACCGTTGCGACCCCAGCGGTCGCCCCATGAGTTCTGGACCCAGAAGCCTTCGGCGTCATAGGCCACGATCGCAAACGCATGGCCGCCCGACAGTGGCTGTGGCCACGCGATGGCGCCTGCGGTGCTGACCGCGTCCCAGCCCTGGTGCACGGTTGCCGTCGCGAACACGATGCCGACCTCGGCCAGCGCGCTGTGCATCGCGACCAGGTCCTTGTGGTTCACCCGCAAGTACGCGCCCAGCGGACGGCGCAGCGCATCGGAGGTGCGGGCATCGGTGAGGCCGCCCGGCTTGGGCGCTTCGAACTGGTACTTCCATTCGTCCTCGCTGCACACGCCGTGCTTCTGCCAGCCCTTCATCGCGCCGCGCGCGCTCGAGCCGCTATAGCTTTCGCCCGGCCACTCGTCGTAACGCCGCGCCATCTCGTACAGCATGCGCGCGCTGACCGGTGCCTTGTCGGGCACGACCTTGCGCCGCTGCAGCAGGAAGTTGGCCACGGTGGCCAGGCCGAATCCGGTGCATGCACCTTCCGTGCCCTGGTCGAGCACCGGGATCCGCCAGGCCAGGTAGTCGGCCAGCAGTATCTGCGTCGGGACCTCGATCAGCGTGGTCTCGAACATGCGGTCGCGGAAGTCGAGCGTGTCGCGGCGCGCCGTCAGCTTGCGCACGGTCTGGTTGCCGGCGGAGCCGGTCTTGAGTGTTCCTTCGGTCATTTTTTTCCTCCCTGGGCTGGGAGCAATGTTCGCGCCGAATCCGGCCCGGCACAAGAGCCCTCACAGGCCCCGGCTTGCCCAAGTGCCTGGCCTCGCCGCGGAAATCTTGCCGCGGCGGTCGCCGCCGGCGTTCTGGCCCGCCTCCAGTGCGGCCATCACGCGGTCGGCCAACGTGCCGGTCGTGGATTCAAACGCGGCCGCCATGGCCTCCAGGGTTTCGCGGCCCACCAGGATGTTGCCGGCGACGACCATGTCCTTGCCGACGAGATGGCCCTTGTAATCGTCGGGCCGGGTGCCGGTGAAGGCCGCCTGGGTGCCTTTCGAGGAGATCACCGACAGCTGCCGCTCGTCGCGCCGCTCGTCTGGTTGAAAGAGGAGGTAAACGCCGACCGATCCAGGGCTATTGCTGCTGTTGCCGGCGCCGCAATTCGGTCTGCCTAGAATCAGGTTGAAGTATGCATTCCCCTTTCATCCTCACTGGCGCTCCCAACTTCCGCGATCTCGGCGGCTACCAGAATGCCGACGGTCACACGGTGCGCCGGCATCACCTGTTTCGCTCCGACCACCTGGGCAGCCTGGTCGCCGACGACATCCGGCTGTTATCGGATCGTCTGCGCGAACCGGTGCGGGTGCTGGACCTGCGCGGTGCCCAGGAACGGGAGACCGCGGCCTGCGTGATCGAAGGAGTCCAGGTGCATTCGCTGGCCATCGAGCCGACCATCGTTCAGGTGCTGGCCGACCTCACTGACGCGGGACATACCCTGACGCAGGCCGACGTGGTCGGCCACATGCAGGACACCTACCGCGGCTTCGTGCGCAACAACACACACCGGTTCGCTTCGTTGTTTACGCACCTGCTCGAGTCCGATGCGCCGCTGGTGTTTCATTGCACTGCCGGCAAGGACCGGACCGGCTTTGCCGCCGCGATGATCCTGCTGGCGCTCGGCGTGTCGCAAGACGACGTCATGCGCGACTACATGATGACCAACGAGCGCTTGAAGCCGAAGAGCGAATGGCGTGGGCTTGCGCCGGAGGTTGCCTCGGTGCTGTACCGGGTCCAGCCCGAGTTCATCGACGCTGCATTCGAGGCAGTCAGCCAGAACTATGGCGATGTCGAAAGCTACTTGCGCGACGGGCTGGGCCTGGGCGAGGCCGAGCGGGAACGGCTGCGGGAGCTTTACCTGGACCGGTGACCTGGGAAAGTCTGTCTTGCCGGACTTGATCCGGCATCCATGCACGACAGGACCGACCGCCGCTACTTCGCCGGGTTGACCAGGTACTTCTCCCCAGTCGCGCGCTTGCCGTAGATGGCGATGTGCTCCAGCGACAGCGCTTCGGCCAGCGAGACTTCCTGGGTGTAGCTGCTGGCGAAGGTGGTGGTGATCTCCGATGCCACGCGTTGCTTGAATGACTGCACCGTGCCGGCGTCGAGATGCTGCAGGGACGTGAACACCAGCCAGCCGCCCATGCCCCAGGCCATGCCGAAGCTGCGGTTGAATTCGGTGGGCCGCGGATCCAGGCTGCCGTACAGGTAGACCTGCTTGTGCGTTGGCGAGCCATAGCGGCTGTACGTCGTGGCGCTGCGGTTCAGTGCCGCTTCCATGCACGCCAGGATCTGTCCGGCCAGCTTGCCGCCGCCCGTGGCGTCGAAGGCCAGGGTGGCGCCGGTCGCGACCAGGGCCTCGGTCAACTCCGACAGGAAGCCGGGCGAACTCGAATCGCAGACATGCGCGGCGCCTTGCCCGCGCAGCAACTGCGCCTGCTGCGGCTGGCGCACGATGTTCACCAGGCCGATCTGTTCGGCCTGGCAGAGCCGGTTCAGCATCTGGCCCAGGTTCGACGCGGCCGCGGTGTGGACCAGGGCCTTGTGGCCCTCGCGCCGCAGCGTCGCGACCATGCCGAGCGCGGTCAGCGGATTGATGAAGGACGACGCACCGTGCTTCGGGCTGGTCCCTGCCGGCAGCGGCAGGCAGTCCGCGACCGGCACGCACCGGTACTGCGAATACATCGCTCCGCCGATGATCGCCACCGTGCGGCCAAGCAGCGCCTGCGCCTCGGGCGAGGCGCCGGCCTCGACCACCACGCCCGCGCCTTCGTTGCCCACCGGCATCGACTGTCCCAGCCGGCCGGCCATGGACTTGAGCGCCGTTTCGGGCACCGGCGCCGTGATCACCGGTCGGCTCTTGCTGCCGCCAGCCCGGGCCGCGCTCATGTCGGCTGCCCCGAACAGCAGGCCGAGGTCGGACGGGTTGAGCGGCGCCGCTTCGATCCGCACCAGCACTTCGCCCGGCCCGGGCGGCGGGCTCGGCACCTCGGCCAGCGTCAGTTCCAGCTCGCCGCCGGGACGGATGAGGGAGCGAAGTTGAAGGGCTGTGCGGGGCGTGGGAGCGTTCATCGCGCCAATGTACCCGGCTCGGCGCAGCCGGTCGACTACCATGCTTGCGCATCGAGGCTGGCTTCCAAGACAGGAGAAGAGATTGGCTGAAATCCTGGTTCATCGCAACGGCCCGGTCGGGACCGTCGTCATTTCCAACGTCCCGAAATTCAACGCGATGACCACCGCGATGTGGCGCGCGCTGCCGCAGCACATCGCCGCGCTCGACGCCGACCCGGCCATCCATGTGATCGTGCTGGTCGGCGATGGCGACAAGGCCTTTGTCTCGGGCGCCGACATTTCGCAGTTCGGTGTCGAGCGCGCCGATGCCGCTTCGCAGCAGGCCTATGGCGACGCGGTCGATGCCGCGTACCTGGCGCCGGTGCGGGCCGGCAAGCCGGTGATCGCGAAGATCCGCGGCATCTGCATGGGCGGCGGCCTCGGACTGGCCGCTGGCTGCGACCTGCGCATTTGCAGTGATGACGCGCGCTTTCGGATGCCGGCCGGCCGGCTCGGCCTGGGCTACAAGCCGGAAGGCGTGCATCGGTTCGCCGCGTTGATCGGCGTGCAGAACACCCTGGACATCTTCTTTTCCGCGCGCATTTTCGACGCTGCCGAAGCGCTGCGGATCGGCTTTGTCAGCCGCGTCGTCCCGGCGACCCAGCTCGACGCCGAGCTCCAGGCGCTGGCTGCCGCGATCGCCGACAACGCGCCGTTGACTGCGCGCGCCGTCAAGCTCGCCGTCAACGCATTCCTCGGGGACGCCGCCGAGGGCGACGCCGCAGCCGCCCACGCTGCAGCCGACACCTGCAATGCCAGCGAGGATTACCGTGAAGGGGTGCTGGCCTTCGAACAGAAGCGCCGTCCAGTGTTCCGCGGCCAGTAGCCACGTTCCGGCGGGGTTGTCTCCGCTCGCAAGCGGGCGCTCGTCCTCGGGGCTCGCGCGTGGTTCGCCGCTCCGGCTGCAAGGCAGGTTCCCACGCCATGCGCCGGGAGGCAGCGACAGGGCGAATGTGAAACCTGTATCACGATGAATCCGATGGGGTGAAGGCGCGGGCCACAGCGAAGTGCACCAGTTCCCGTCGTTTCGCAAGGCAGTGGCCAGCGCGCTAGGTTGCCTCTGAGCGGTCCGTTTCGCCCGATTGATCCGCGGCACCTACGCCGCGCTGGGCGGCTTGCCTACATGCGGCTGCGCCGCCGTGGCTCATCATGAGAGTGCGCGGTATCTTCCCGCGATCATTCGAGCGCGCGACGACGAGGCGCTCCACGAACCAGGAGACATTCATGGCCAATCCCAGTCAATCGAAGACCGGTGAGATGCCCGATTTCTCTGAAGAAGCATTGACATCGACTCGCGGCTTTACCGAGCGCACTGGTGGAGCCTGGACGACGCAGGGCGCCGACAGCGGCAAGTTGGCCCCCCCGCGTGAGATCGGGTCCGAGCGCAGCGGACCGAGCGATCCCGATCGCCGCAACGACAAGAACCCTTTCTGACCGGCCCCCGGCCGGCCGCACGCACGCATGGACTTCGCGATCTGGTCGCTGATCGTCGGTGTGCTGCTGGTCGTGATGGCCTTGAGCGGCTCGGTGCTGGCGCGGCTGCCGCTGTCGACCGCGATGCTCTACCTGCTGGTCGGCATGGCGGTCAGCCCGTGGGGACTCGGCCTGCTCTGGGCCGAGGGTGCCAAGCACTCGGTGCTGCTCGAGACGCTGACCGAAGTGGTGGTGCTGATCTCGCTGTTCTCCTCCGGCCTCAAGCTCAGCTCCGCGCTGACCGACCGGCGCTGGCTGTTACCGCTGCGACTCGCGTTGGTCTCGATGGTCTTCACGGTGCTGGCGATTGCCGCGGTCGGCCACCTGCTGCTCGGCTTGTCGCTGGGCGCCGCGATCCTGCTCGGCGGCATCCTGGCGCCGACCGATCCGGTGCTGGCGTCCGACGTGCAGGTGCATATACCCGGCGATCGCGACAAGCTGCGCTTCGCGCTGACTGGTGAAGGCGGCCTGAACGACGGCACGGCGTTCCCGTTCGTGATGCTCGGGCTGGGGCTGCTGGGCCTGCACGACCTGGGCGCATACGGCTGGCGCTGGGTTGCCGTCGACGTGGTGTGGGCTTCGGCCTGCGGCATCGCGGTCGGTGCCGGTCTCGGATACGCGGTCGGCCGGCTGGTGCTGTTCCTGCGCCGCGAGCACAAGGAGGCCGTGGGCCTGGACGACTTCCTGTCGCTGGGCCTGGTGGCGCTGTCCTATGGCGCCGCGCTGATGTTCAAGGGCTACGGGTTCCTGGCGGTGTTCGCGGCCGGCGTCGCGTTGCGGCACCTGGTCGAACGGGAATCCGACCGGCCCGCCGAAAGCCAGAAGGCGGTCGAGAAAGCGGTTGCGGCGCCCGACCCGAAGGCGGCCGAGCAGGCGGCTGTCCACCCTGACCACGCGCCGGCCTACATGGCCCATGCGGTGCTTGGGTTCAACCAGCAACTCGAACGCATCGGCGAGGTCACGGTGGTGATCGCCATCGGCGCCTTGCTGTGGGCGGTGGACTGGGACCACGCTGTCTGGTGGTTCATCCCGCTGCTGCTGCTGGTGATCCGCCCGTTGTCGGTCGCGCTGGGACTGGCCGGCTCGAGCGCATCGAACAACCAGCGCTCGCTGATCGGCTGGTTCGGCATCCGTGGGATCGGCTCCCTCTATTACCTGATGTACGCGATCAACCATGGCCTCGATCCGGCACTGGCCGAAGTGATGACCTCGCTCACGCTCTCGGTGGTCGTGGCGTCGATCGTGGTGCATGGCATCTCGGTGACGCCCTTGATGTCGATGTACGAGAAGACCGTCGCCAGCCGGATCCGGCGCGGCGCGCCGGGCGATCGGGGCCGCAAGAGCGGTTGAGCTGGCGTGCCCTTCTCCTACAAGCAGGGGAAGACACGGCTGACAGCGCACAGAGACCCGCTCTTTACAGTCGGGTTTCATTGTTCACGGAGCCCACATGAAACCTACAAATTCATCGCCCGGTGCCAGCCGCGACGCCACGCCCAGCGGTGGTGCCACGGGCTCGGGCAGCACCAAGACGCCGAATGCCGACATGCAGGCGGAGGATGCGGGGAGTGCCGATTCGGGCGGCGCCAGCGCAGGCGACCAGTCCGCTGACGACAGCGCCACGGCCGCCACCAGGGCCATGAAGCAGACCAGCAAGACGGCGGCCGAAAGCGGCGGCAAGCGCTAACCCTTTCGATCAAGGCAGAACAAGCATGGCAAAGAAGTCCCTGGACGCGAAGAGATTTTCTCTCCGCCAGTGGGTCAGGCGTTGCGCGACGATGACCTCCTCGACGAGGCCGAGGTCGAGCATGCCGGCGCCAAGGAGTTGATCGCGCAGATCCTGTCGATGAAACCTGAAGCCGCTCTGTATGACGCGAAGGTGACCGTGCTGGGCGAGTGCATCGACCACCACGTCAGGCAAGAGCGAGAAGAGATGTTCCCGCAAGCGCGCAAGTGCGGCCTCGACCTGGCACTGCCTGGGCGAGCAGCTGAGCGTACGCAAGCGGGAACTGCAAGCGGTGCCCGAGGCGTTGCGCGAAGACGCGCTGGCTTCGGTCATGGCCTGATGCGCTGTTGTAGACTCAATTGAAATGACGTCGAAAAA
>JAJAZH010000065.1 GCA_026785815.1 Ramlibacter sp.
CGAGTGCGGTATCAAGCTCAAGAACTACAACGACATCGCCGTTGGCGACCATCTGGAGTTCTTCGAGATCAAGGAAGTGGCCCGGACGCTGTAATCGCGGACCTGCCCCGAGATGCCCAAGAAGAGCACCACGCCGAACCGCGGCTTCAAGGTCGCCGACCAGATCCAGCGCGATCTGACGGAGTTGATCGCGCGCGAATTGAAGGACCCGCGGGTCGGCATGGTCACCATCCAGGCGGTGGAAGTGACGCCGGACTACGCGCATGCCAAGGTGTTCTTCAGCGTGCTCGTGGGCGACTCCGCCGAGTGCGAGATCGCGCTGAACCAGGCTGCCGGCTTCCTGCGCAACGGGCTGTTCAAGCGGCTGCACATCCACACGGTGCCGACGCTGCATTTCCAGTTCGACCGCACGACCGAACGGGCCTCCGACATGAACGCGCTGATCGCGCGGGCGGTTGCCTCCCGCGCCAAAGAGGATTGAGCATGAACGCGCCACGCGCCAGGGTGCAGCGGCGCCCTGTGCATGGGGTGTTGCTGCTCGATAAACCGCTGGGTCTGTCCAGCAACAACGCCCTGCAGAAATGCAAATGGCTGCTGCGCGCGCAAAAGGCGGGCCATACCGGAACGCTCGATCCGCTGGCCACCGGCGTCCTGCCGCTGTGCTTCGGTGCGGCGACCAAGTTCAGCCAGCTGCAGCTCGACGCCGACAAGACCTACGAAGCCGTCGCCCAGCTCGGCGTGAAGACCGCGACTGGTGATGCCGAGGGCGCGGTGATCGAGACCCGGCCGGTGCAGGTGACCGACGTTCAGCTGCAGGCCGTGCAGCGGCGGTTCACCGGACCGATGGCGCAGGTGCCGCCGATGCACAGCGCCTTGAAAAAGGACGGCAAGCCGCTGTACGAGTACGCCCGCGCCGGCGAGGAAGTCGAGCGGGAAGCGCGCCACGTGACGGTCCATGAACTGGAAGTCTCGCGAGTGCACGACGACCGGGCCGAGCACGCGATCCGGATCGTGGCCAAGGTCAGCAAGGGCACCTACATCCGGACGCTCGGGGAGGACATCGGCGAAGCGCTCGGTTGCGGCGCCCACCTGATCTCGCTGCGGCGCATCGTGACCGGCCACTACGACATCTCGCAGTGCGTCACGCTGGCAGCCTTCGAGGCCATGACCGACGCGCAGCGTGGCGCCTGCCTGCAGCCGGTCGATTCGCTGTTGCCGCAGCACACGGCTGTGACGCTCGACGCCGACAACGCGGGGCGCTTCCTGAGCGGCTTGCGCCGGCGCGGCGAATGGCAAGACAACGACCAGGTGGCGGTTTTCGGCGACCAGCCGAGAGCCCTGCTCGGCACCGGCCGCATCCTGGCCGGCGAACTGATCCCGGGGCGACTGCTGAGCCCCCCAGAAATACAGCAAATCCTGGAAACGACGAAATGACCAACAAGCAAATTCGCAACATCGCCATCATCGCCCACGTTGACCATGGCAAGACCACCATGGTCGACCAGCTGCTCCGCCAGTCCGGCACCTTTGCCGAGCACGAGAAAATGGTCGACACCGTGATGGACAACAACGCGATCGAAAAAGAGCGCGGCATCACGATCCTGGCCAAGAACTGCGCGGTGACCTATGAAGGCACCCACATCAACATCGTCGACACCCCCGGCCACGCCGACTTCGGCGGCGAAGTGGAGCGGGCCCTGTCGATGGTGGACGGCGTCGTTCTGCTGATCGACGCGCAGGAGGGCCCCATGCCCCAGACCCGGTTCGTGACCAAGAAGGCGCTGGCCCTGGGCCTGAAGCCGATCCTGGTGGTCAACAAGGTGGATAAGCCGGGCGCGCGCCCGCAGTACGTGGTCAACGCCGCCTTCGACTTGTTCGACAAGCTCGGCGCCACCGACGAACAGCTCGATTTTCCGGTGGTCTATGCCTCCGGCATCAACGGCTGGTCGTCGATGGAGGAGGGCGCGCAGGGCGAACAGTGGGGCCCCGACATGTCGGCGCTGTTCAACACAGTGCTCAAGCATGTGCCGGCCCAGGAGGGTGATCCGGACGCTCCTCTGCAGTTGCAGATCTCCGCGATCGATTTTTCGACCTTCGTCGGCCGCATCGGCGTGGGCCGCATCAGCGCCGGCACGATCCGGCCGTCGACGGACGTGCTGATGATGGAAGGCCCGGACGGCCGGACCGTCAAGGGCCGGATCAACCAGGTGCTGACCTTCCAGGGCCTGGAGCGGGTTCAGACGACCGAGGCCGGACCCGGCGAGATCGTGCTGATCAACGGCATCGACGACATCGGCATCGGCGTGACGATCACCGACCCGGTCAATCCGGCGCCGCTGCCGATGCTCAAGGTCGACGAGCCGACCCTGACCATGAACTTCTGCGTCAACACCAGCCCGCTGGCCGGGCGCGAGGGCAAGTACGTCACCAGCCGCCAGATCTGGGACCGCCTGCAACGGGAGCTTCAGCACAACGTGGCGCTGCGCGTCAAGGAAACCGGCGAGGAGGGCATCTTCGAGGTCATGGGCCGCGGTGAACTGCACCTGACGATCCTGCTGGAAAACATGCGCCGCGAAGGCTACGAACTGGGCGTATCGAAGCCGCGGGTGGTGTTCAAGGACGTCAACGGCGTGCGTCATGAGCCGATCGAGATGGTGACCGTCGACATCGAAGAGCAGCACCAGGGCGGCGTGATGCAAGCCCTGGGCGAGCGCAAGGCCGACCTGGTGAACATGGAGTCGGACGGCCGCGGCCGGGTTCGCCTCGAATACCGGATCCCGGCGCGCGGGCTGATCGGCTTCACCAACGAGTTCCTGAACCTGACGCGCGGCTCCGGCCTGATCTCCAACATCTTCGACAGCTACGAGCCGCACAAGGGCGAGATCGGTGGTCGCAAGAACGGGGTGCTGATCAGCATGGACGATGGCGAGATCTTCACCTATGCGCTCGGCAAGCTGGACGACCGCGGCCGCATGTTCGTGCGGGCCAACGACCCGGTGTACGAAGGCATGATCGTCGGCATCCACAGCCGCGAGAACGACCTGGTGGTGAATGCGACGCGCACCAAGCAGCTGACCAACTTCCGGGTCTCGGGCAAGGAAGATGCGATCAAGATCACGCCGCCGATCGAGCTGACGCTGGAATACGGGGTCGAGTTCATCGAGGACGACGAGCTGGTCGAGATCACGCCCAAGAGCGTTCGGCTGCGCAAGCGCTGGTTGAAGGAGCACGAGCGCAAGCGCGCCGGCCGTCCCGCCTGACGCGACCCGCCTTGTCATCTGCGCCGGTGATTGCGGTCTGGAATCGGTTGTCATTGCGGACTCGACCCGCAATCCATGACCCCTGGGCTTGACCCGGACTCATGGATCCCGGATCAAGTCCGGGATGACAGACTTCCGGGATGACAGACTTCGGGGTGACAGACTTCGAGGTGACAGACTTCGAGGATGACAGACCACTCGGATGACAGACGGTCAGATGACAACCCCATGCGGCGACAGACCTCGAC
>JAJAZH010000066.1 GCA_026785815.1 Ramlibacter sp.
CCACAATGGCGTCCTACCCCACCCGATCCAGTCCAGCCCCCGGCGGTGCGCGGCCGATCGGGTCCTCCAACCGGGGCTTCGCCTCGGTCGACCCGGAGCGCCAGCGCGAAGTAGCCAACCCCGGCGGCAAGGCGGCCAACCAGAGCAGCAATGCGAACGCCGACTCGGTGAGCGGCAATGCGAACGCCGACCCGGTGAGCGGCGACGGCGGCGGGAGCCGAAACGGCAACGACCAGGCGTCCGGCAGTCGTTGAGCAAGCTTTCGAACCCGAAGGGCGCTGCGGCGCCCTTTTTCCTGCCCGAAGACGCCGCGACAGGAAGGATTCCTACAGTGCCCGGGCCCGACTGCTGAGATCATTGACACTCCCGTCACGTCGCCGTCTTCACCGCAGTCCACCTGCCCGCCCCCCATGATCCGCATCGAGCTGCAAATCGACCTCTACTACCAGGTCAACGACGCCTACGGCGCCGACTTCGTCTTCAACATCCATCCGGCGCTGACGCCGTGGCAGATGCTGACCCACGAACACCTGGCCTTGAGCCAGGCCATCACGCCCGAGATCAGCACCGACGGACCCACCGGCAACCGCTACATGCGGCTGCACGCGGAGCCGGGGCCGTTGACGGTTTCGTATTCCGCGACGGTGGACCTGCAGCATTTCCGCGCCGATCCGGCGGCGCTGGACGAAGCGCCGGTGCGCGAAATGCCGATCGACGTGATGCAGTACATCTATCCGAGCCGCTACTGCCAGTCGGACCGGCTGATCAAGTTCGCGATCAACCGCTTCGGCCACCTGTCCCGCGGCCACAGCCGGGTGCAGGCGATCCAGGACTGGGTCAAGAGCCACGTCGCCTTCACCTCGAACACCAGCAATTCGAACACCTCGGCGGTCGACACGCTGATCGAGCAGGTCGGCGTCTGCCGCGACTTCGCCCACCTGATGATTGCGCTGTGCCGCGCCGTGAACCTCCCGGCCCGGATGGCGACCGGCACCGATTTCGGCGCCGACCCGGCGCTCGGCCCGCCCGACTTTCACGCCTACGTCGAGGTGTACCTGGGCGACCGCTGGTACATCTTCGATCCGTCCGGCACCTCGATTCCGATGGGGTTCATGCGCATCGGCACCGGGCGCGATGCTGCCGACGTGGCCTTTGCGACGATCTTCGGCAATGTGTTTTCCCAGGCCCCGTTGATCCGCACCCGCGCCATCGTCGACGACGCCGCCGGCATCGAATGGCCGTCGCATGTCGCCCAAGCGCTCTCGACCAGCGGGCCGGGATAAGGATCCCTGGTTGCGCTTCAGCTGTTCAACTGAGCCCAGACCTTGTCCAGCCGCTTCACGCTGACCGGCTGTGGCGTGCGCAGCTCCTGCGCGAAGAAACTGACGCGCAGCTCCTCGAGCAGCCAGCGGAACTCGTTCATCCGGTCGTCGACCGCCCCCTTGCGCTCCGCCAGCAAGCGCCAGTAGCGCTGCTCCTGCGGCCGCAGTTCTGAAAGTTTCGCGGCGTCGCGCGCCGGATCGGCCCGCAGCTTGTCGAGCCGCAGAGTGATCGCCTTCAGGTAGCGGGCGAAGTGCTGCAGCTGGGGCCATGGCGTGACGGCGAGGAAGCGCCTGGGCATCAGGCGCTGCAACTGCTGGCTCGCGTCCTGCGTCGTTTCGCTCTGGATCCGCGTGTCCTTGATCTTGCGCACCGCGGCCGCGTACTCGGTGAGGATGGCGCCGGCCAGCCGCGCCACTTCGTTGGCGATCAGCGTCAGGCGTCCGCGCCCCTCGTCGATGCGGCGCTTGAACGATGCCTCGTCGGTCGGCAGCGGCTCCAGCAGGAAAGCACGCTCCAGCGCGACCTCGACGATCTGGTCGCGCAGCTCCTCCTGGGTGCCCAGCGCCATGTGGGCCACGGCCATCTTCTGCAGGTCGGGAATGTTCTTCTCGAGGTACTTCAGGGCGTCGCGCAGCTGCAGCGCGAACAGGCGGCGCAGGCCGGCCCGGTGCCTGGTCGCCGCGACGCCCGGCTCGTCGAACACCTCGATCGTGACGGCATCCCCCTGGTCGATCAACGCCGGGAATCCGACCAGGCTGGTGCCGCCCTTGCGGATCTCCATCAACTCCGGCAGCTCGCCAAAGCTCCAGGCGGTGTAGCGCTGATCGGGCGCCGATTGGACGGCCGCCGCACCCGCATCGACCGCGGTGGCCTGGCGCGCACCCGCTGCTCCGATTGCGGTCGGTCCTGATTCACGGCTGTCCTGCGTCGCCATCAGCTTCATCCCCGCCAGCGCCTGGAACGCGCCCCGCGCCTGCGCGCCAAGTTCCGCCTTCAGCGCGCCGAGGTTGCGCCCCATGCCCAGCTGGCGACCGTGTTCGTCGAGCACGCGCAGGTTCATGAACAGGTGCGGCGGCACCATGTCGAGTTTGAAGTCCGCGCGCTTGACGTCCAGGCTGGTGGCATCGCGAACCTGTTTCAACAACGCATCGGTCAGCCCGCCGCGCTCGCGCTGCTGGTCCAGCAACGCGGAGAGCCGGGCCGCCGACTCGGGCAGCGGCACGAAGCGCGAGCGCGGCTTTTGCGGCAGGCTTTTCAGCAGCGCCTGGACCTTGTCCCTGAGCATCCCCGGCACCAGCCACTCGACCTGCTCATCGCTCACCTGGTTCAGCACGAACAGCGGCACGCTGACGGTCAGGCCATCCTGCGGATCGCCGGGCTGGTGCAGGTAGCTGGCGGCGCAATCGACGCCGCCCAGGCGGATCGTCTTGGGGAACGCATTGGTGGTGATGCCGGCCGCTTCATGGCGCATCAGTTCGTCGCGCGTCAGTTTCAACAGCTCGGGCCTGGCGCGGCTGGCATCCCGGTACCAGGTCTCGAAACCGTGGGCGCTGAAGACGTCCGGCGGCAGCTGCTGGTCGTAGAACGCGAAGATCAGCTCCTCGTCGACCAGCACGTCCTGCCGGCGCGACTTGTGCTCCATCTCCTCGACCTGCCTGACCAGCTTGAGGTTGGCCGCCAGGAACGGCAGCTTCGATTCCCACTGGCCAGCGACCAGCGCTTCGCGGATGAAGATCTCGCGCGCGCCGTGCAGGTCGACCGGCCCGAAGTGCACGCGCCGGCCGCTGTAGACCACCAGTCCGTACAGCGTGGCGCGCTCGAGTGCCATCACGTCGGCGGCCTTCTTTTCCCAGTGCGGGTCCAGCACCTGTTTCTTCAGCAGGTGGCCGGCGACCTCCTCGATCCACTGCGGGTCGATGTTGGCGATGCCGCGGCCGAACAGGCGCGTGGTCTCGACCAGTTCGGCAGCGACGATCCAGCGGCCCGGTCGCTTGCGCAGGTGCGCGCCCGGATGCGGAAAGAACTTGATGCCACGGGCGCCGAGGTACTCGCCCTGGCCCGAACCACCGGCCCGGCCCCCCGCCGCCGGGCCGGCCCGGGCGCCGGTGGCCGGGTTGGGAGCCTCTTCCAGCTTCCAGCCGATGTTGCCCAAGAGGCCCGACAGCATGGCCTTGTGCAACTGCTCGTAGCTGGCCGGCGCGCTGTTCAACTTCCACTTGTGCTCGGCCACCACCGTGTGCAGCTGGCTGTGGATGTCGCGCCACTCGCGCACCCGGCGCACGCTGATGAAGTTCTGCCGCAGCAGCTGCTCGTACTGGCGGTTCGAGAGCTTGTGGGTCGGTCCTTCGGACCCACCCACGGGTGAGTCATGGGGCACCCCCTCCCCCGCCCTCCCCCGCCGAGCGGTGGAGGGAGAAGCGCCCCGCACATCGTGGATCCAGTTCCACAGTTTCAGGTAGCCGGAGAACTCGCTCTTGTCGTCGTCGAACTTGGCGTGCTGCTGGTCGGCCTGCGCCTGCATTTCCAGCGGCCGGTCGCGGACATCCTGCACCGACAGCGCCGAGGCGATCACCAGCACTTCATCCAGCGCCTGCCGCTCGCGCGCCTCGATGATCATCCGGCCGACCCGCGGATCAAGCGGCAGCCGCGCCAGCTCCTGGCCGGTGCGCGTGAGCTCGTTGTTGTCGTCGACCGCGCCCAGTTCATTGAGCAACTGGTAGCCGTCGGCGATGGCACGGCCCTGCGGCCGTTCGATGAACGGAAACTCTTCCACCGTCCCCAGCCGCAGCGACTTCATCCGCAGGATGACGCCAGCCAGCGACGAGCGCAGGATCTCCGGGTCGGTGAAGCGCGGCCGCGAGGCGAAATCCTTCTCGTCGTAGAGCCGGATGCAGATGCCGTCCGCGCCCCGGCCGCAACGGCCGGCCCGCTGGTTGGCCGACGACTGGCTGACCGCCTCGACCAGCAACTGCTCCACCTTGCTGCGGAAGCTGTAACGCTTGATCCGCGCGGTGCCGCTGTCGATCACGTAGCGGATGCCCGGCACCGTGAGCGAGGTCTCGGCGACGTTGGTGGCCAGCACGATCCGGCGCCCGCCGTGGCTGTCGAAGATGCGGTCCTGCTCGGCCTGCGACAACCGGGCGAACAGCGGCAGCACTTCGGCATTGCGGGTCATCACGTTGTGCGACAGGTGTTTGCGCAGGTGGTCGGCGGCCTCGCGGATCTCGCGCTCGCCGGGCAGGAACACCAGGATGTCGCCGGCCGCATTGCCTTGCCAGAGCTCGTCGACCGCGTCGGCGATGGCGCTATTCAGGTCGTAGTCCCGGGTCTCCTCGAACGGCCGCCAGCGCTGCTCCACCGGGAACATCCGGCCCGAGACATACAGGATCGGCGCGGGAATCATTGGCCCCCACGCTTCGCTGCCCCCCGAGGGGGCGTCGCCCGGCTTGGGGCGGCCCGGCGCCGGGCGAGGCATCGCAAAATGGTGCGCGAAGCGGTCGGCGTCGATGGTGGCCGAGGTCACGATGACCTTCAACTCGGGCCGCCGCGCCAGCACTTCCTTCAGGTAGCCGAGCAGGAAGTCGATGTTCAGGCTGCGCTCGTGCGCCTCGTCGATGATCA
>JAJAZH010000067.1 GCA_026785815.1 Ramlibacter sp.
GCGTTGCGATTGGTCAAGCAACGCCTGCACCAGGCATCATTTCGAGACGCTGTGATGGCCGCTTACAAAGGTCGGTGTGCGATTTCCGGCATGCCGGAATCCATGCTGCTGGATGCCGCTCACATCATCATGGACAACGACGAGGCGCTCGGGCAGCCCGTCGTTCAAAACGGAATTCCGCTTTCAAAGATCCACCATGCGGCATTCGATGCTCACCTAATCGGCGTAGACCCAGACTTTCGGGTGCACGTGTCAGAGCGTCTCTTGGTGCAGCAAGATGGCCCGTTGCTCGAGTCGATGAAGCGGCTGCATAAAGGAATGCTGCTCTTACCAGCCCGCGCGCAGGATCGTCCGGACCGTGACCGACTGGCGCTTAGGTATGAACTGTTCCGCGCAGCGGCGTGAAGGTGGACAAAGAGCAAGCAACCCAACTAGAGTCGCCGACCTTCTCTTCTTTTTGCCGCTCGCCTTCGCCGTGCGTTATCCCCGGGGTGTTCACCCCCCCGCCTCCGCCTCAGGCCACAGCCTCGGAAAATAGAAGCGCAACGCGTGCTGGGGCACGCCGAAGCGCAGCTTGCCGTAGGGTGAATCGGTTTCGACCAGCCCGCGTTTGAGCAGCGCTGCCACCTGCGCGGTGGCCAGGCGCTCGCCCAGGCCCAGCATGGCCTTGAAGTCGGCTCGCTCAAGCTCCGCCTGGGTTGCAAACAGGTAGTGCAAGGCGCGCAGGGCCTCGGTGCGCACGCCCTGTCGCACCACGTTCTGCTCGAAGCTCAGGCAGGCTGCGATGCGCTCCTTCATGCCCGGCAAGTCCAGCATCGCGGACATGAAGCGAACCTGGTCCAGGCACTGCTCCAGCACATATCCGATCCATTGCTCCAGCCCCCGCTCGGACAGGTTGCCGCGCCCGTCCAGGTCGCCGGCGCGGGCCTCGTCTGCTGCAGCCAACCGCGCATAGTAGGTTTCATGCGTGCGGGCAAAGCCCCGCAGCGGTGACCACAAGCCATTGGTCAATCCAAGGTGGCCCAGCAGCAGGTGGGTGTGCAGGCGCGCCACCCGGCCGTTGCCATCGGGAAATGGGTGGATCCACGCTAGCCGATGGTGTGCCGCCGCAATGGCCAGCACCTGCATCTCGCCACGCCGCGCCTGGCTGTAGAAGCTGCCCCAGCGCGCGAGAAAGGCCGCCAGGCTGTCAGCGGCCGGCGCCGCATGCCGGCCGACGCTCACCTGGCGGGTGCGCAACGCGCCAGGCTGCAGCGGATGATTGCCACCGGGCAGGAGGCGGTCGCCCTCGGGCAGCCGCGCGAAAAGGTCCTGGTGGATATCGCACACCATCAGGGGCGACCAGACATCCGCCGTGCTCCAGCCCGCCCAACGGCTTTCCAGGCCCTGCTCGGTGGCCATGTGGGCGACAGCCAGGCGCTGGCGGCGCGCCTTGTCGTCGTCGGTCGAATAGTCGTTGCGCAGGGCCTGCTCAATTTCCAGCGGCAGTGTGTGCTGGCCCTCGATCTTGTTGGAGTAATACGAGTTCATCGAGCGCAGCAGCGTGCGCAGGCCCGCCAGCGCGCCAGGCTGGCACATCCCGGCCAGTTGGTCCGCTGCCCGGATGAGGTCGCCGGCCTGCTCCAGCAGCGGACCCACGCGATGCTCCCCCGGAAGCAGCGGCTCCATCTGCTCCGGGCTGTCGAACAGCTGGAATTTTTGCGACTTGGCACCCATGCCTAAGTCTATGTCACGCAAGGATTTTCTTCAATCCTTGCGGGATGGTTTGCGAGATGGACTGCGGGTTCGCGCGAGAGCCGGTCGGCGGCTGTAGAGGGCGCCATAAGGAGAGAACCTCCCCCTAGCAAAAATCAAGGGGTCTCCGAGACGTCATTTCTTCCCTGACGGCCGCGGGACCGGGCCAGCAGGCTTCGTGCTTTCGGCCTTCGACAACGCCGTCGCAGCGGCAGATAGTCGGTCAACTGCAGACTTGTACGCGGCGCTGTCCTCTCGCCGGTCCACCGACAGCACCATCACAATGAGTTTGCCGTCTTCGACCTCGTAGACCAGTCGCACGCCCTGCTTGTTGAGCTTGATTTTGTAGCAGCTGGAAAGAGCCCCGTGCAGTTCGCCGCCAGGCACGTGTGGATTGTCAAGGCGCTTAGCGAGCAGCTTCTTGAGGTTTTGCTGGATTGAGCCGTCCAGGTCGCGCCACTCCTCAAGTGCGTCCGGCAGGAAGAAGAGCCGATACTTGTGCTTGGGCCGCTTCTTAGAGGCCGCCGATGTCAACTTCGACCGCCTTGGACTTGTCAGCCATGCGCCGCAGGACTTTTCGGTACAGTTCCTGGTCCGCCAGCTCTTCCATAAGGGCCTCGAACAGTGGCGGCTCGACCATGTAGAAGGCAGCTCGGTTGTGATTCAGCACGGCCACGGGCCGGTTGTTTGCTCGCCGTAGTACCGCCGCCGGGTTCTTCTTGAACTCGGACATGCTTACCGCGACGTCTGCGAGAATAGTTTCCATATTGGCTCCGAAATCAGAGCTTAATATAGCTACAAATGCTTGGGCTGTCAATCGGCTCCAGACAGAGCCAGCCCATTGCGCGACGAGTTCAAGGCCTGATATCGGGACCTGCCAGAGCGGGCCGCTAAACGTCGATATTCGCCGCCCGCAGCGCATTCGTCTCAATGAACTCGCGCCGCGGTTCGACCTCATCCCCCATCAGCATCGTGAACACGCGATCGGCCTCGATCGCATCGTCGATCTGAACGCGCAGCAGGCGGCGCACCGTCGGATCCATCGTGGTTTCCCAAAGTTGCTGCGGATTCATCTCGCCCAGGCCCTTGTAGCGCTGGCGGCTGGTGGCGCGCTCGGCTTCGGCGATCAGCCAGGTCATGGCCTGGCGGAAGTCGCCGACCTTCTCTTCCTTTTGTCGCTCGCCTTCGCCGCGCATCACGCGCGCGCCGTCGCTCAGCAGGCCGCGGAACGTGTTGGCCGCTTCGGCCAGCGCCGCGTAGTCCGCGCCGTGCACGAAGTCCTGCGTGATCACGCTGCTCTTCACGTTGCCGTGATGGCGGCGGCTGATGCGCAGGATCGGCTTGTCGGTGCGCACGTCGAATTCGCCGGCCACTTCGGCCGGGCTGGCACTGGTGGCGCCATCGGTCTCCTGCAGCCGGGTCTGCAATGCGACAGCCGAAGCCTCGGCATCGGGAACCGTATCCAGGTTCAGGCTGACGCCGTCAGCGATCGCGCGCAGCGCCTCGCCGTCCATGAAACCAGACAACCGGTTGATCACCGACTGCGCGACCTGGTGCTTGCGCGCCAGCTCGGCCAGCGTGTCTCCATTGATGATCGTGCCGCCTGCGCCTCCAGGCGCAGTTCCATTGCCGCCACCGGTGTGCACGGACGCACCGTTCAGCGCGATCCGCAGCAGGAAGGTGTCCAGGTCGGAGGCGCCCTGCAGGTACAGCTCTTCCTTGCCGGCCTTCACCTTGTACAGCGGCGGCTGCGCGATGTAGATGTGGCCGCGCTCCACCAGCTCTGGCATCTGGCGATAGAAGAACGTGAGCAACAGCGTGCGGATGTGGGCGCCGTCGACGTCGGCGTCGGTCATGATGATGATGCGGTGGTAGCGCAGCTTGGCGACATTGAAGTCGTCGGCGCCGCCGCCATTGCTGCTGCCGTTGGTCGAGCCGGCCTTGCCGATGCCAGTGCCCAGCGCGGTGATCAGCGTCAGGATTTCGTTGCTGGTCAGCAGCTTTTCGTAGCGCGCTTTCTCGACGTTCAGGATCTTGCCGCGCAGCGGCAGGATGGCCTGGAACTTCCGGTCGCGGCCCTGCTTGGCGGAGCCGCCGGCGGAGTCGCCCTCGACGATGTAGATCTCGCACAGGGCCGGATCTTTCTCCTGGCAGTCGGCCAGCTTGCCGGGCAGGCCCATGCCGTCCAGCACGCCCTTGCGCCGGGTCATCTCGCGCGCCTTGCGGGCGGCCTCACGGGCCCGCGCCGCTTCGATGATCTTGCCGACGATGATCTTGGCGTCGGCCGGTCGCTCCTGCAGGTAGTCGCCGAGAGTGCGAGCCACCACGTCCTCGACC
>JAJAZH010000068.1 GCA_026785815.1 Ramlibacter sp.
CACTGGCACAGGGCGGCGTCCGTGATCTGGGGCAGCACTTCGAAATAAACACCGTCGGCGCGGTCGCCCGGCGTGGCCGAGTTGCGAAAACGAAAGCCCCCCTTCCAGACTCCGCCACCGGCCGGCGCGTACTTTTCGCGCGCCTGGTACTTGTAGCCGAGCCAGTAGGTGCGGACCGCTTTCTCCTTGCGCACCTCGACGACATAGACGTCGCCGCCGGCAGCGGCCTCACTGGCCTCGGGTTCCCTGGACGTGTACGAATGCGGGGTCTTGCGGATCGCCTTGAGGTTGGCCAGCAGGGGCCCCTGCTCGTCGACGATGTGTTTCACTGCGTAAGCGGCCAATGGATTTCTCCCGGTAGGCGAGGTGGTCGAACAGGGGACACTATAGGCTCCGGCCGGCAGGTGGCTGGCCGCTATGCTTGCGGGGTGTCCAGCGTCCCGCCGATCCGCCGCATCGCCCACCTCGACATGGACGCGTTTTTCGCGTCGGTGGAATTGCTGCGCTATCCGCAGCTCAAGGGCCTGGCCGTCGTCATCGGCGGCGGCCGGCGCAAGGTCGACGAAATCATCCGGCAGAAGTACGCCGACCGGCCCTTGTCCGAGATTCCCGCAGCCGCATTTCCCCTGCTCAAGGACTACGTCGGGCGCGGGGTGATCACGACAGCGACCTATGCCGCGCGCCAGTTCGGCGTCGGCTCCGCCATGGGAATGATGAAGGCCGCCCGGCTGGCCCCCGACGCGCTGGTGCTGCCGGTCGACTTTGAGGAGGTGCGCAAGTATTCACGCGGCTTCAAGGCGATCATTCGCGAGATCGCGCCGGTGGTGGAAGACCGCGGAGTCGATGAGGTGTACATCGATTTCACCGATGTTCCGGGCGGGCAGCGCGAAGGAGGCCGGGTGCTGGCGCGGCTGATCCAGAAGGCGATCCACGGGCAGACCGGCCTGACCTGCTCTATCGGCATTGCGCCCAACAAGCTGATCGCCAAGATGGCCAGCGAATTCAACAAGCCCAACGGCATTTCGGTCGTCCATGAAGCCGACGTGCAGACCAGGATCTGGCCGTTGCCGGTGCGCAAGATCAACGGCATCGGGCCCAAGGCCGAGGTGAAGCTGCACCAGCTGCAACTGCACACGATCGGCGACATCGCCGCGCAGCAGCGCGAATGGCTGGTCGACAACTTCGGCAAGGCCTATGGCGCCTGGATGCACGATGCTGCGTGGGGCCGGGACGACCGGCCGATCGTGACCGAAAGCGAGCCGGTCTCGATGAGCCGCGAAACCACATTCGACCGCGACCTGCACGCAGTGCGTGACCGGGTGGAACTCGGCGCCATCTTCACCGACCTGTGCCGGCAGGTCGCGCAAGACCTCCGGCGCAAGGGCTATGTCGGCAGGACCATCGGGATCAAGCTGCGCTACGACGACTTTCGCATCGCCACCCGCGACCAGACGATCGAGGAGTTCACCTGCGACCCGGACACCATCCGGAAAGTGGCCGGCCAGTGCCTGAAACGAGTCCAGCTGGAGCGCCGGCTGCGGCTGCTCGGTGTCCGCGTCGGCAAGCTGGAGAAGTCTTCTTCGCAGCAGCCAGCGACCGCCGTTCGGGAGCAGCCCGCCCTGTATGCCTCAGCCGATACGCCAGCCGATCCACAAGCAGATACCCTGGCCGGGACACTCGACCTATTCTGAAAGTTGGTCGCGCGGCTGAGATGTCCATACAACCCTTCCGGTTGCTTTTGGAAGCACTGATAACGCCTGGTAAAGCGCAGCCGTGCTGGACGCTTCCTACCGGCGGCGCACGCTTTGGACTACGCCCTCACGCCGGCGCGCCACCTACCGTACCAGTATCAATTCGAAGAGGTGCCGTCATGAAAAAACATCTGCTCAACCAAGCCGCAGCCTGGTGCCTGCTCGCCCCGGCGGCTTCCTTGCTCTGCTTACCCGCGACGTCCGCCGACCGCACTGCGACGGCAACGACAGCAACGCCGCAGACTCATGGCCTGGAGGTGAACGCTGATCGGGGCCTGGCAGCGGGCTCGCAACTGCGGCTCACGCTCGAAGCATCGCCGGGTGGAATGGCCAGCGCGCGCATTCCCGGCCCCAACATCGTGGTGCCGCTCAAGGAAGTGTCACCGGGCCAGTACAGCGGCCGCTACACGGTGCGCGCCGGCGACCAGATCGACCCGGCAGCAGTGATCCGCGTCACCCTCGTCTCCGCCAGCCGCACGGTCGCCGCCAACTACAGCTTCCCGCCCTCTTTCATGCTGGCGACCGCGCCATCGCAGCCTCAGGCCCAGCCCACGATCATTGCCCAGGCTCCGATGCCGCGGACGATCATCCTGCAGGCGCCCTTGCCGCCGCCGGTGGTCGTGCAGGCCCCGCTGCTGCCGGTTCGGATCGAGCGCTTTGCCGTCGCTCCGGTCGGCCGCGCCGAACCTGGCGCCGAACTGCTGTTCCGCCTGGACGGCATGCCCGGTGCATATGCATCATTCGACATTCCCGGCGTTGCCTCGGACATTCCGATGCGCGAGCTCCGTCCCGGTCACTATGAAGGCAGCTACACGGTCCGGCGCCAGGACAACCTGGCTTCAGCCGGCCTGGTGACCGCGACCCTGCGGTCCGGCGATAACCGGATCGCGACTTCCACGTTGAGCCAGCCGTTGATCTCCGACAGCCGGCCGCCGCAGATCGGCAGCTTGTCGCCACGCCAGGGCGAAAACGTGAGCAGCGGGCCGACGACCATCTCGGCGTCCCTGG
>JAJAZH010000069.1 GCA_026785815.1 Ramlibacter sp.
GCCGAAGAGCGGGCCGCCAGCTATGCGGCCCTGGAAGAGCAGAAGAAGGCCACCGCCACCACGGTGAAGGCCGAGGCCACCCAGGAAGCCATCGATGCTGCAGCCGCGCGTGCCGCGGCACAGGCCCAGGTGCGCGAAAAGGCCGCCGCGGAATCCAAGGCCCGGGCCGATGAGGAAGCTGCTCGCGCGGCTGACCTCGGTGAACGGCGCCGCAAGGCCGAGGCCGAAGCTGCTGCGATTCGCTCGATGATGTCGGCGCCCAAGAAGGTGCTGGTGCCGCACAAGCCGCCCGAGAAAGCGGTTGCCAAGGCCGACCCGGCCAAGCCGGGCGCAAAGGGCACGCTGCACAAGCCGGCGGTGGGCACCGGCACCGGCCGACCTGCGCCAGGCGCAGCCGCGCCCGCCGGCCCCGGCGGCGCCGGCAAGGAAGTCAAATCGGCCAAGCTGTCCTCCAGCTGGGCCGGCGATCCGGCCAAGAAGAAGGCGATCCCGACCCGGGGCGATGCCTCCGGCGGTGTCGGCCGCAACAGTTGGCGCGGCGGGCCGCGCGGCCGCAGCCGCAATGAACGCGACCACCGCGGCGACGAGGTGCAAGCCGCGCCGGTCGAAGCGCGGGTCATCGAAGTGCACGTGCCGGAAACCATCACCGTGGCTGAACTGGCGCACAAGATGGCCGTCAAGGCCTCCGAAGTGATCAAGGTGCTGATGAAGATGGGCCAGATGGTCACCATCAACCAGCCGCTGGACCAGGACACGGCGATGATCATCGTCGAGGAAATGGGCCACAACGCCGTCACCGCGGCGCTGGACGATCCTGAAGCCTTCACCGAAGAAGACGTCGGCGCCACCGAGGGCGAATCGCTGCCCCGCGCACCGGTCGTCACCGTGATGGGCCACGTCGACCACGGCAAGACCTCGCTGCTGGATTACATCCGGCGCGCCAAGGTGGCCGCCGGCGAAGCAGGCGGCATCACCCAGCACATCGGCGCCTACCACGTGCAGACCGAGCGCGGAATGATCTCATTCCTGGACACCCCGGGCCACGAGGCGTTCACCGCCATGCGGGCACGGGGCGCGCAGGCGACCGACATCGTGATCCTGGTGGTGGCCGCCGACGACGGCGTCATGCCGCAGACCCGCGAAGCCATCAAGCACGCGAAGGCGGCGGGTGTGCCGATCGTGGTGGCGATCAACAAGATCGACAAGCCCGATGCCAACGCCGACCGCGTCAAGCAGGAGCTGGTGGCCGAGGAAGTGGTGCCCGAGGAATACGGCGGCGAATCGCCGTTCGTGTCGGTCTCCGCCAAGACCGGCCAGGGCATCGACGCCCTGCTAGAGCAGGTGCTGCTGCAGGCCGAAGTGCTGGAGCTGAAGGCGCCGACCGACGCGCTGGCCAAGGGCCTGGTGATCGAGGCCCAGCTCGACCGCGGTCGGGGTCCGGTGGCGACGGTACTGGTCCAGTCCGGGACGCTCAAGACCGGCGACGTCGTGCTGGCCGGCCAGACCTATGGCCGGGTGCGCGCCATGCTGGACGAGAACGGCAAGGCGATCAAGACCGCCGGTCCTTCGATTCCGGTGGAAATCCAGGGCCTGACGGAAGTGCCGCAGGCCGGCGACGAATTCATGGTGATGACCGACGAGCGCCGCGCCCGCGAGATCTCCACCTACCGCGCCGGCCGGTTCCGCAACACCAAGCTGGCCAAGCAGCAGGCGTCCAAGCTGGAGACCATGTTCACGGACATCTCGGCCGGCGAGATCAAGATGCTGCCGATCATCATCAAGGCCGACGTGCAGGGTTCGCAGGAGGCGCTCGGGCAGTCGCTGCTCAAGCTCTCGACCGAAGAGGTCAAGGTCCAGCTGGTTTATTCGGCGGTCGGCGCCATCAGCGAATCCGACGTCAATCTGGCGATCGCCTCCAAGGCCTTGATCATCGGCTTCAACGTGCGGGCCGATGCCGGCGCGCGCAAGACAGCTGAAGGCAACGGCGTGGAAGTGCGCTACTACAGCATCATTTACGACGCGGTAGACGAACTCAAGGTCGCCATGTCAGGGATGTTGGCGCCGGAGAAGAGGGAAGAAGTCATCGGCACGGCCGAGATCCGGACCGTGTTCGTTGCCTCCAAGATCGGCACGGTGGCCGGTTGCATGGTCACCGCCGGCCAGGTCACGCGGTCGGCCCACTTCCGGTTGCTGCGGGAGAACGTCGTGGTGTACACCGGCGAGCTCGAGTCGCTCAAGCGGCTCAAGGACGACGTGCGCGATGTCAAGGAAGGCTTCGAGTGCGGTATCAAGCTCAAGAACTACAACGACATCGCCGTTGGCGACCATCTGGAGTTCTTCGAGATCAAGGAAGTGGCCCGGACGCTGTAATCGCTACCTGTCCAGAGATGCCCAAGAAGAGCACCACGCCGAACCGCGGCTTCAAGGTCGCCGACCAGATCCAGCGCGATCTGACGGAGTTGATCGCGCGCGAATTGAAGGATCCGCGAGTCGGCATGGTCACCATCCAGGCGGTGGAAGTGACGCCGGACTACGCTCATGCCAAGGTGTTCTTCAGCGTGCTGGTGGGCGACTCCGCCGAGTGCGAGATCGCGCTGAAC
>JAJAZH010000070.1 GCA_026785815.1 Ramlibacter sp.
CGGCTGCTTTGCCGTGCAGGCGTTGGCCGATCCAGTGTCATCCCGGCCTTGAGCCGATGCGTTGTCATCCCGGCCTTGAGCCGGGATGCGTTGTCATCCCGGCCTTGAGCCGGGATCCACACGGCTCCGCACAGTCGTCCCGGGCAAATGAGGCATGGATCCCGGGTCGGGCCCGGGATGACAAACACGACTCATGTCATCCCGGCGTTGAGCCGGGATCCAAACGGCTCCGCGTCTGCGGTGATCGTCAGCGACAGTCAGCGACCCTCGTGCTGCTCGAGGAAAGCGGACACCAGCTCCAGTTGCGCCGGAACATTGAGGGCTGGCGCATGGCCGCAGCCCGGCACTTCGACCACGCGCACGAGTCCCCGCGAACCCGGACCGCGGCGCAGCATCTCCGCCGTCGCATCGGGCAGCACCAGGTCCGACTCCGCGCCCCGCAGGCACAACACCGGCACATCGATTGCGTCGTAGTGGTCCCAGAGTTCGTAGTCGGCCGGGTGGTCGATGAACTGACGCACCATCGCCGGGTCGTAGTGCGGCGTCACGCGACCGTCGGGGAGGCGCCGGGCCGAGGTCTGCGCCAGCCGCCGCCATTGCGCGTCGCTCAACCAGCCGAACGGCCGGTAAACCTGGCGATAGAAGGCTTCCAGTTCTCGCATGGTGTCGAAGGCTGGCGGATTGCCGGCATACGAACGGATCCGTTCCACCGCCGCCGCGGCCAGCCGCGGTGCACTGTCGTTCAACACCAGGCTCTGGATCCGGCCCTGGAGCCGCGGCTCGACCAGTCCACCGGCGCCGACGATTCCGAGAGCGCCACCCATCGAAGTTCCGACCCAGTGCGCGCGCTCGATTCCGAGTTGCTCGAACAACTCGGCCGCGAGCCGCGCGTAGAACGACAGCTGGTACTCGTTGCCCGGATCCGGGCTCCACTGGCTCAAGCCGCGGCCGAGGGTGTCCGGGCAGATCACGCGGAACCGGGCGCTCAGATGGCCGGCCAGTTCGTCCATGTCGCGGCCGGTGCGAGCCAGCCCGTGCCAGGCGATGACGGTTGGTCCGGCCGGCGGGCCCCATTCGGTGAAATGGATCTCGCGGCCGGCGCAGGTGAGGTAGCTGGAACGGCAGGACATGTCGGCTCCAGCCGTTCAGGCGCGCGCGCTCAGGGCCCGCAGCCGCCCCACCACCCCGGTCGGGAAGTAGTAGACCGACAGCACGAACAGCAGTCCCAGCCAGAGCAGCCAGCGGTCTGGCGACAGCAGCGCGGACAACCAGGGCAGGCCGGCCGTGGCATCGCTTCCCAGCTTCAGCAGGTCCTGCAGGTAACTCTGGGCGATCACGAAAATGACGGAGCCGATCGCCGCGCCGTAGATCGTGCCCATGCCGCCGATCACCACGATCAGCAGCACGTCGAGCATGATCTCGAACGACAGCGAGGTATCGGGGCCGTTGTAGCGCAGCCAGATCGCCAGCATCGCGCCGGCCATGGTGGCGAACAGCGCCGACAGCACGCTCGACGTGGTGCGGTACACCACCACGCGGTAGCCGATCGCCTCGGCGCGGAACTCGTTCTCCCGGATCGCCTGCAGCACCCGGCCGAACGGCGAGTTCACGATCCGCAGCAGCGCCAGCACGAGCAGCAGCGCAGTGAAAAACAGCAGGTAATAGGAAAGCAGACGGCCGTCCAGCGTCACCCCGAGAAACGGCGTTTCCGACAGCTGGAAGCCGGGCGAAAGCGCTTCGGGCATCTTGAAGGTGAGGCCGTCCTCGCCGCCGGTGAGCTCCGACAGTTGCGACGCCAGCGTCTGGAAAGCCGTCGCCACGGCGAGCGTGATCATCGCGAAGAAAATCGCTTTCACCCGCAGCGAGAACAGGCCGATCGCCAGCGACAGGACGAAGGACAGCGCCAGCGCCAGCAGCAGGCCGACCGCGAGCGCGGTCCAGCCCGGCCCGAGCCGCGTCGATGCGATGGCGATGCCGTAGGCGCCGATCCCGAAGAACATCGTGTGGGCGAAGCTGACGATGCCGGTGTAGCCGAGCAGCAGGTCGAAGCTGGCCACCAGCACGATGAACACCAGCACCTTGGCCGCGACGCTGAGCGCCTTGACGCCGGGAAACAGGAATGGCGCAAAGGCCAGCGCCAGCAGCAGCGCCACCAGCACCACGGCCAGCACCCGGTTGCGCGGGAAATCGTTCGACAGCAGGCGGCTCAGCATGGCGGGCTCAACATGGCGGGATCAGCGGTTCAGGGCGTAGACGCCCTGGGGCCGCCACAGCAGCACGGCGATCATCAGCGCGATGTTCGAGAACAGCGCCGCCTTCGGTGCCAGGAAGCCGGCGTAGTTGGTCAGCAGGCCGACCAGCAGCGCGCCGATCAGGGCCCCGGTGGTCGAGCCGAGCCCCCCGATGATGATCACGATGAAGATCAGCACGTTCACCTGCGCGCCGATCTGCGGCGTCACGTTCTGCTGGTACAGCCCCCACATCACCCCGCCCAGCCCGGCCAGAGCGCTGCCGGCGATGAACACGCCGATGAAAAGCCGCTTGATGCGGTAGCCGAGCGACTCCACCATCTCGCGGTCCTGCACCCCGGCCCGGATCAGCAGGCCGATCTTGGTGCGCGCCAGGGTCCAGGCCAGCAGCCCGAACACCGCGACTCCGACGATCACCGCCAGCAAGCGGTACTTCTCGACCGCCGCCGTGTCGCCGAAGAAATCGATCAGCACCGTGCCGCGCATCGCCTGGGGCAGCGGCAGCGGAACCTGCAGCGGGCCCCAGACGACCTTGATCAGCTCCTCGCCGATGATCGCGCCGCCGACGGTGATCAGGATCTGCTTGAGGTGGTTGCCATAGACCGGCCGCACGATGAAGCGTTCGAACACGATTCCGGCCAGGGCCGCCACCACCATCGCAGACAGCATCGCCGGGATCACCGCCACCAGGTTGCGCCACAGTTCGGGCGCCGCGGTCCAATCGGTCATCGAGCCCAGCACGCTGGTGGCCACGAATGCGCCCAGGGCGATGAAAACCCCGTGGCCGAAGTTCAGCACGTCCATCAGGCCGAAGATCAGCGTCAGTCCCGAGGCGATGATGAAGATGATCATGCCCATCGCCAGCCCCGCCACAGTGAGCGTGACCCAGGTCGAGCCCGAGCCGATGAAGGGCAGCACGCCGAGCGCCAGCACCGGCACCAGCGCCATCGGCTTCCAGTCGAAATCTATTCCGATCTTCATAGCGCCAGTCCCAGCAGCGACTGCTGCAGTGCCGCGTCTTCGGCCAGCGCCTGCATCGAGCCGGCGTGCACCACCCGGCCGTTGTCCATCACGGCGACGCTGTCGCCCAGCCGTTTGGCGAAGTTGATGTTCTGCTCCACCAGCAGGATGGTCACGCCGCTGGCCTTGAGCTGGCTGAAGGCGTCGATCATGTTGTTGATGATGGCCGGCGCCAGCCCCTTGCTCGGTTCGTCCACGATCAGCAGTTCACGCGGCTCGACGATGGCGCGCGACACCGCGAGCATCTGTTTCTGCCCGCCCGAGAGCTTGCCGGCCTGCTGGTTCCAGAACTTCTCCACCGCCGGAAACAGCGAGAAGATCCACTTCAGCCGCTGCTCGTCGAGCTGCCCGATGTTGCTGGCCTTGCGCGCCGCCAGCAGCATGTTCTCCTTGACCGTCAGGTCGGCGAACACGCCCATGTTCTCTGGCACGTAGGCAACGTCCATGGCGGCGATCTGCGGCGTCTCGGTTCGGGTGATGTCCTTGCCGTTGAACGTCACTCGGCCCTGCGATGCTTTCCACAGCCCCATGATGGTCCGCAGCGTGGTGGTCTTGCCCGCGCCATTGCGCCCCAGCAGCAGCGTCAGCTGCCCACGCGGCACCACCAGGTCCACTCCGTGCAGGATGTGATACGCCCCGATATGCGTATGCACGCCTTCGAGAGCGAGCAGGTTGGTGGTCATGGTTTTTCGAGCCCTCCCCTCGAGGGGAGGGTTGGGGCGGGGGGCGTCCGATCCTCCACCAAGGCGGCCAGGGCGGACACGC
>JAJAZH010000071.1 GCA_026785815.1 Ramlibacter sp.
ACCTGGCCAGCCTGCCGGCGCAGGAGTACTTCGCCGACGGCAACAACGAGTGGCCCACCGCCAGGGGGGTGAAGATCACCAACCCGGCGTTGCAGGCCATGAGCGGCGGCGACTTCAAGAGCGAAACCATCCCGATCGCCGCGATCGGCGCCAACCAGGT
The DNA here is from genome assembly GCA_026785815.1 of Ramlibacter sp. GTDB lineage: Bacteria > Pseudomonadota > Gammaproteobacteria > Burkholderiales > Burkholderiaceae_C > Ramlibacter. Next base: position 161 of record JAJAZH010000071.1, read on the forward strand.
CAAGGTCCAGCAGATGCTCGACCGCGTGGGATTCAAGTGACGATGTGACCGCGGACGCAGTCCGCGTGACACATCGTCATCCCGGCGAACGCCGGTATCCACTGCAGCATCGTCATTGCAACCGAGAGCCGGGATCCTCCCGCAGCGGCGTCATCCCGGCGAACGCCGGGATCCACACGGCTCCGGGCCACGGGCTGGCCTGAGCACCGTCTGGATCCCGGCTCGGCGGCCGGGATGACAAACCCCCTGATAATTTCCTGTCTGCAGCAAACGTCACTCAGGAGCTTTCATGGACATCCAGGGCAAGGTATTCATCGTCACCGGCGGCGCTTCCGGCCTCGGTGAGGGCACGGCCCGCATGCTGGCAGCCTGCGGTGGCAAGGTGGTCATTGCCGACATGCAGGCCGACAAAGGCGAGGCTGTGGCCCGGGACATCGGCGGCGCCTTCGTCAAGTGCGATGTCAGCCAGGAAGCGGACGGCCAGGCCGTCATCGCCAAGGCGGTGTCGCTGGGCAAGCTGATGGGGCTGGTCAACTGCGCCGGCATCGCGCCGGCGGAAAAGACCGTCGGCAAGAGCGGCGCCCACGACCTGGGCGTGTTCAGCAAGACCGTCATGGTGAACCTGGTCGGCAGCTTCAACATGATCCGGCTGGCCGCCGAAGCCATGAGCAAGAACGATCCGGAAGCCACCGGCGAACGGGGCGTGCTGATCTCCACCGCTTCGGTGGCCGCCTACGACGGCCAGATCGGCCAGGCGGCCTACAGCGCCTCCAAGGGCGGCATCGTCGGCATGACCTTGCCGATCGCGCGCGACCTGGCCCGCAACGGGATCCGCAACATGACGATCGCGCCCGGCATCTTCGGCACGCCGATGCTGTTCGGCATGCCCAAGGAGGTGCAGGACGCGCTGGCCGCCAGCGTGCCGTTTCCGTCCCGCCTGGGCACGCCGCAGGACTACGCCAAGCTGGCCAGGCACATCATCGAAAACGACATGCTCAATGGCGAGGTGATCCGCCTCGACGGCGCGATCCGCCTGGCGCCGCGATAAGCCTGCGCTGATTCGCGCGCCGCCCGCACCCGGACGGCGCAACGATCCGCCGCTGCCGAATGAAGAAAGCATTTCTCACATGTTTGTCGGCGGCGCTGCTGGCGGCGGCGTGCGGCACCGCGCCGCCGGACCTGCGCTCCACAACACCCGAACCACCCGAAGGTTCGACCGGCTACACCGACAAACCGGGCTGGGCCACGCGCGAATTCGCGGTTGCAGCGGCCCATCCACTGGCGGCCGAAGCCGGTGTTCAGATGATCCAGGCTGGCGGCACGGCCATCGACGCCGCGGTCGCCGTGCAGATGGTGCTCGGCCTGGTCGAGCCGCAGTCCAGCGGCATCGGTGGCGGCGCATTCCTGCTGCATCACGACGGCCGGACGGTCGAAGCCTTTGACGGCCGCGAGACCGCGCCGGCCGCCGCGGACGATCGCCTGTTCCTGGGCGCCGACGGCCGGCCCCTGCCTTTTGCCCAGGCCGCCATCGGCGGCCTCGCGGTTGGTGTTCCCGGCACGGTCCGGATGCTGGAACTGGCGCACCGGCAGCACGGCAAACTGCCCTGGGCCGCCCTGTTCGCGCCGGCCATCCAGCTGGCCGAGGATGGCTTTCCGGTCGGTGCGCGCCTGCACTCGCTGCTGCGGGCCGATCCCCACCTGCGGCGCGACCCGGTCGCCGCCGCTTACTTCTACCGTCCCGACGGCCAGCCGCATGAAGTCGGCCACCTCCTGCGCAATCCCGAATACGCCGCGGTGCTGCGCCGGATCGCGAGCGAAGGTTCGAAGGCGCTGCATGAGGGCCGGGTCGCGGAAGCGATCGTGCGCAAGGTCCGCGAGCACGCCACCAGTCCCGGTCGACTGACGCTGTCCGACCTGGCGCAGTACCGCGCCGTCAAGCGCGACCCACTGTGCCGGGAACACCGCGGCGCCGCCCGCTTCTACCGGATCTGCGGCTCCCCGCCGCCAGGCTCGGGCGCGATCGCGATCGCGCAGATCCTGGCCATTCTGGGGCACACCAACGCAGCCAACCTGCCACCGGTCGCCGGCATCGGCGGCGTGCCGGGCGCCACTTCGCTTGCCCCATCCGCACCCTGGCTGCATCTGTACACCGAAGCCGCGCGTCTGGCCTTCGCTGACCGGGCCCAGTACGTGGCCGACCCCGACTTCGTCGCGCCGCCGGCCGGTGGCTGGAGCAGCCTGCTGGACCCCGGCTATCTGCTGGAGCGCTCGCGGCAGATCGGTGCGCAGAGCATGATCATGGCCCGGCCCGGCAACCCTGGCGGCGTCCGCAGCAGCTACGCCCCGATGCCGCAGCAACCGGAATCCGGCACCTCGCACATCAGCATCGTCGACGACGACGGCAATTCGCTGGCGTTGACGACCACCATCGAGAGCGGCTTCGGCGCGCGCCAGATGGTCAGCGTCGAGGGTGGCGTCGGCGGCTTCCTGCTGAACAACCAGTTGACCGACTTCAGCTTCGAGCCGCGCGGCGCCGACGGCCTGCCCATCGCCAACCGGGTCGAGGGCGGCAAGCGGCCGCGTTCGTCGATGGCGCCCACGCTGGTGTTCGACCGCCGCAGCGGCGGCTTGGTGATGACCGGCGGCAGCCCGGGCGGGGCGATGATCATTCACTACACCGCCAAGACGCTGTACGGCGTCCTGAACTGGGGCCTGAACGTGCAACAAGCGATCGACCTGCCCAACTTCGGTTCGCTGAACGGGCCGACATTGCTGGAAGAAAAGCGGTTCCCGCGATCCGAAGTGGAGGCTTTGCGAGCCCGGGGCGCCGAACTGCGCGAGCAGCCGTTGACCAGCGGCATCCAGGCGATCCAGGCCATGCCGGACGGCTGGTTCGGCGGCGCCGATCCGCGCCGCGAAGGCGTGGTGCTAGGCCAGTGACCACGCTCCCCGGAGCCGGCGCATCGGGGCTTTCACCCGAATCGGCTGGCATGGTTTGTGCGAACATCCGCTCCAAACTCTGGAGACACACCATGTCGAAGCTGCCCCTTAAGAAAACGTTTGCCGCCCTGCTGCTGCCGGTGCTGGCGGCTCTGAGCGCGCCGGCCCACGCCGGCAAAACCATCGACGCCATCAAGGCCCGCGGCCAACTGGTCTGCGGCGTCAACACCGGGCTGGCCGGGTTCTCGCAAGCCGACAGCGCCGGCAACTGGTCGGGCCTGGAC
>JAJAZH010000072.1 GCA_026785815.1 Ramlibacter sp.
CCCCCGAGATCCTGCAAAAAACCCGGATCCTGCGCCAGTTCATGTACAACATGGACGAGATCGAGGCGATGGAAATGGTCCTGAAATCCATGAAAGCCACCAAGACCAACGTCGAGTTCTTCGACATGATGCGCCGCGGGGGATAGGACGCCCCCCCGAAGCGGCCCTTCAGGTCCGCCTCCCCCCACTGGGGGGCAATGCAGTGGACCGGCAAAGCCGGATCCACGCATTCCCGAAAAATGCAGCAGCTATGCGATAATCGCGGGCTTAGCGAAAAGTGCCTGGGCATGGTGCCCGAGGCGGCTGCCGCAACTGACTGAACCAGGAACACATCATGGCCAAAGAAGGCATCCACCCGAATTACCGCGACGTCATGTTCGTGGACCTGTCCAACGGCTTCAAGTTCGTCACCCGCTCCTGCGTGAACACCAAGGAAATGGGCAAGACCGACGACGGCAAGGAACTGCCGCTGTTCAAGCTGGACACCTCCAGCGAATCGCATCCGTTCTACACGGGCACCCAGAAGTCGGTCAACGACATGGGCGGCCGGGTCGACAAGTTCTTCAAGAAGTTCGGCAAGTCCGCCGCCGCCAAGGCCGAGGAAGCCGGCAAGACCGAAAAGTCCGACCAGGCTGCCGAGCCAACTGCCGGCAAGACCGCGGCCGAGTAAGCGCAAGCTCGTTCGACCAGAAGGGCAGTCCGGGCAACCGGGCTGCCCTTTGTTTTTGCGGCCTCGCGTGGGGCCGATAATCCGTCCCGAGTGAACCAGCCCACCCCTGCCATCGTCGCCCAGAACGCCGTCCGGCGCCTGCCGCGCATGGCGCTGCTGCTGTTGTGCCTGGCCTACGTGCTGCCCGGCTTCATCGGCCGCGAGCCCTGGAAGAACGCCGACATTGCCGCCTTCGGCTACATGGCGCAACTGGCATCGGGAGCGACGTCCTGGCTGTCGCCGCGCTTGCTCGGCCAGCAGCCGGAGTTCGACGCGCTGCTGCCCTACTGGCTCGGCGCCTGGGCGATCCAGGCCGCTCCTGCATGGGTGGCGCCCGACTTCGCCGCCCGCGTGCCCTTCATGCTGCTGCTGACGCTGGCGCTGTTCGCGACCTGGTACGGCGTGTACTTCCTGGCCCGCAGCCCGCAAGCGCAGCCGGTCGCATTCGCCTTCGGCGGCGAGGCCGATCCCACCGATTACGCGCGCGCCATCGCGGACGGCGGCCTGCTGGCGCTGATCGCCAGCCTGGGCCTGGCGCAGCTGTCGCACGAGACCACGCCGGCGCTGGCGCAGGTGGGGTTCACCGCATTGGCGATGCTGGGCATGGCGGCCCTTCCCTACCGCACTGGCACCCCGGCGCTGGCGATCCTCGCGGGACTGGTCGGCCTGACCCTGAGCGGCGCTTCCTGGATGGCGCTGCTGTTCGGCATCGGCGGCATGATCACCCGGCTGCTGGACCGCTCGGGCGAGGTCGACGGACGCGAACGGCGGCTGCGCGATGCCGGCTGGGTGGCGGCCGCGACGCTGGCCGCGGCGCTGCTGGCGTGGCAACTCCAGCTGTGGCCCTGGCGCATGGATCTGGGGCCGCTGCAGCCCGACTGGAGCGGCTTCGCCCGGTTCCTGCTGTGGTTCTCCTGGCCCGCATGGCCGCTGGCGCTGTGGACCCTGTGGCGGTGGCGGCGGCAACTCACCAGCCGGCACGTGGCGCTGCCGCTGTGGTTCGTGGCCGTGGCGCTGATCGCGGCCCTGATCACCACGCCGTCCGACCGGGCGCTGCTGCTCGGGCTGCCGGCCCTGGCCACCCTGGCGGCCTTCGCGCTGCCGACGCTCAAGCGCAGTGTCGCGGCGCTGATCGACTGGTTCACCCTGCTGTTCTTCAGCGGCTGCGCGCTGATCATCTGGGTGGTGTGGCTGGCGATGCAGACCGGCGTGCCGCCGCGGCCGGCGGCCAACGTCGCGCGGCTGGCGCCGGGCTTCGAGCCCAGCTTTTCGCTGGTCGCCTTCATCGCCGCGCTGGCCGCCACCTTGGCCTGGGCCTGGCTGGTGACGTGGCGGGCCGGCCGGCACCGCGCCGTGATCTGGAAAAGCCTGGTGCTGCCCGCCGGCGGCGCCGCGCTGTGCTGGCTGCTGCTGATGACGCTGTGGCTGCCGCTGCTGGACTACGCCCGCAGTTATGCGCCACTGGTGCGCAACGTGGCGCAACTGATCGACGTCCCGGGCTGCGTCGAGGTCCACGGCCTGAGCCAGGCCCAGCTGTCGGCGTTGTCCTGGCACGGGCGCTTCGAGCTCAAGCCAGCCACGGTGCCGGCTGCCTGTCCCTGGCTGCTGGTCGATGCCGACGCGCAGCAGTCGGTATCGATTTCGGTCGACCTGCGCCAATGGCGGCTGGTGTCGATCGTGCGCCGCCCTTCCGACAGCAACGACAACCTCGTGCTCTTTCGCCGCGTTTCGCGCTAGACCAGTGCCGGAGTTGCGAACCATCGCCCGCCATGCGGGCACCATCCTAGCCGGCCAGCTCGCCGTGATGGCGTTCGGCGTGACCGATACCATCGTCGCCGGCCGTTACTCGCAGGAGGCGCTGGCCGCACTGTCGGTCGGCTCGGCAGTGTATGTCAGCATCTTCGTCGGCCTGATGGGGGTGTTGCAGGCGCTGCTGCCAACCTGGGCCAAGCTGCACGGCGGCGGCCGCCAGCCGGAGGTCGGGCGCTCGGTGCGACAGGCGCTGTACATGTGCGCTCTGACCATGGTGGCCGGCATCGCCGCCCTGCTCTTTCCCGGCGCCCTGCTGGAATGGACCCGCGTGCCCCAATCGCTGCAAGCCGTGGTCCGGGAATACCTGGCGGTGCTGGCGTTGGCGTTGCCGCCGTCGCTGCTGTTTCGGATGTACAGCACGCTCAACCAGAGCCTGGGCAAGCCGCTGCTGGTGACCTGGCTGCAGATAGCGTCGCTGGCGCTCAAGATCCCGCTGTCGATCTGGTTTGCTTTCGGCGGCTACGGGCTGGAGGGCGGCGGGGCGGTCGGTTGCGCCTGGGCCAGCGTGGTGGTCAACTGGATCTTGATCGTGCTGGCCGCCTGGCTGGTGCGCAGCCGTCCGTTGTACCGGCCGTATGCGATCTGGCGCCCAGTGGAGCGGCCCGACTGGCGCGTGATCGGCCAGCTTGCCCGGCTCGGCCTGCCAGGCGGGCTGGCGATCATGGTGGAGGTCACGTCGTTCGCGCTGATGGCGCTGTTCATCGCGCGGCAGGGCACACTGGCGTCGGCCGCGCACCAGGTCGCCTCCAACCTGGCGACGGTGATGTACATGATGCCGCTGTCGATCGCCATCGCCACCAGCGCGCGGGTCAGCTTCTGGCTCGGCGCCGGCGACCACAGCCAGGCCCGGCTGGCGATCCGCACCGGCTTCAAGCTGGCGCTGGTCATGTCGCTCGGCCTGTCGACCCTGTTGCTGCTCACGCGCCACGACATCGCCGCCGTCTACGCCAAGACGCCGGAAGTCGCCGCGCTGGCTGCCAGCCTGCTGGCCTGGCTGGCGCTCTACCACCTCGGCGATGCGGCCCAGGCGCTGTTCGTGTTCGTGCTGCGCTGCTACCGCGTGGCGGTGGCGCCGCTGCTGGCCTACTGCGTGCTGCTGTGGGGCGTCGGACTGTACGGCGGCTACCTGCTGGCCTACCGCGGCATCGGCCCGCTGCCACCGCAGAATTCGCCGGCCGTCTTCTGGCAGGCCAGCACTGTGGCGCTGGCGCTGCTCGGACCTATCCTGCTGGCGATCCTGTGGCGGGCTGTCCGCGCGGCACGGCAACCGGCCTGACCACGTCGCGCACCCGGACCGCGGGAAAGACGATCGAAAAGCTGGAGCCGGCGCCGGGCGCGCTCTCGATCCGCAGCTCGGCGCCATGCCGCTGCGCCACATGCTTGACGATCGCCAGCCCGAGGCCGGTGCCGCCGGTGTCGCGCGAGCGGCTGCGGTCGATCCGGTAGAACCGCTCGGTCAGTCGCGGCACATGTTCGGGCGGGATGCCGGGACCGGTGTCGCGCACCGAGAACACCGCGCGCCCGTCGGGCCACGGCTGCCAGTCGACGTCGATCGTGCCGCCGCTGGGCGTGTAGCGCACGGCATTGGTGACCAGGTTGGAGAGCGCGCTCTGGATTTCTCCATGCGAGCCCGCCAGTTCGGCATCGGGCGCGTCCGCGAACCGCAGTTCGTGCGCCTTGCCCAGCGCAGCCGACAGCGCCGCGGCCTCCTGCTCGCACTGGGCGAACAGGACCCGCAGCGGCGTCCATTCGCCAGGCGGGGGCAGCGGCCCGCCTTCCAGCCGCGACAGGATCAGCAGGTCGCTGACCAGGGCCTGAATCCGATGCGACTGCTGTGCCATCAGCTCGAGATAGCGGGCCCGGTCCGGCGGCGGCAGGTCGATGTTCTGCATGGTTTCGACGAAGCCGGTCAGCACCGTGAGCGGTGTGCGGATCTCGTGCGACACGTTGGCCACGAAGTCGCGCCGCATCACCTCCGCCTGCTCCAGCGCGGTGATGTCGCGCGTCAGCAGCAGCTTGCGGCCTTCGCCGTACGGATGCAGCTGCACCGAGATCCGCTGCGGCCGCGCGGCGCTGCTTTCGCGGCCAGGGATCACGATGTCGGGCCCGAAATCCCCGCTTGCGTAATAGGCGGTGAAATGCGGATCGCGGACCAGGTTGCCCACCAGCTGAAGCAGGTCGCGCTCGGCGTCGATGCCGAGCTGGCTGGCGGCGGTCTGGTTGCACCACTCGATCCGGCCCTCACCGTCCAGCAGGATCACGCCATTGGGCGAAGCCTGGATCGCGCTCAGGAAATCCTGCAACCGACGCTCGCCTTCCAGCACCTGCTGGTCCCGGGCCTTCAGGGCGCGGCGTGCGCGATCCACCAGCTCGCCCCACAGGCCGTGCATCTGGAATTCTTCCAGCGGGGCGGCGCGGCGCAGCCAGCGCGCCACCCGCAGACCGCGCAGCAGGTCGACCAGGAACCACCCCAGCGAGCTGGCGACCAGGCCGGCGATCGCGCCCGCCTCGCGCGCGATCCACCATCCGATCAGCGCGCCGGCGAGCAGGCTGCCCAGGAAGAAAAAGGCGCGAAACAGCATGGAAGATGCGCAGGCCGCAGCCGGTGCGGGCCGCTCAGCCCGTGACCGGGATTGCCGCTTGAGTGGTCAGGCGATAGCCGGCGCCACGCACAGTCTCCACCATCGCGGCGGCCGCGCCGAGCGACTCGCGCAGGCGCTTGACGTGCACATCGACGGTCCGCTCCTCGATGAAGACATGGTCGCCCCAGACCTTGTCCAGCAGCTGGGAGCGGCTGTGGACCCGCTCCGGATGCGTCATCAGGAAGTGCAGCAGCTTGAACTCGGTCGGACCGACCTTCAGCGGCCTGGTCTGCCAGTTCACCCGATGCGTCGCAGCGTCCAGCGACAGTGCGCCGACCTCGACGATGTCGGTGCCTTCCTGGGGCGAACGCCGGCGCAGCACCGCCCGGATCCGCGCCAGCAGTTCCTGGGTCGAGAACGGCTTGGTGATGTAGTCGTCAGCGCCGGCGTCGAGCCCGCTGACCTTGTCGGGCTCGTCGCCGCGCGCCGTCAGCATCAGGATCGGCACCGAACGAGTGCGTTCGTGGCCGCGCCATTTGCGCGCCAGCGCCAGGCCGCTTTGCCCCGGCAGCATCCAGTCCAGCAGGATCACGTCGGGCAGCACGGCATCGATCTCGCGCTGCGCCGCCACACCGTCCTCGGACCACACCGGCGTGAAGCCGTTGTGGCGCAGGTTGACCAGCACCAGTTCGGCGATGGCTGGCTCGTCCTCGACCACCAGGACCCGGGGTTGCTGCTTCATTTGACGGCCGACTCGATGTCTTCCATCGACGAGTGGCGCACGTCGGCGCCCTTGACCACGTAGATGATGAACTCGGCGATGTTCTTGGCGTGGTCGCCGATGCGCTCGATCGCCTTGGCCAGGAACAGCAGGTCGAGGCTGGACGAGATCGTGCGCGGATCTTCCATCATGTAAGTGATCAGCTTGCGCACGAAGCCGTCGAATTCCTGGTCGATCGCGTCGTCTTCCTTCAGGATGGTGACGGCGGCGGCGGTGTCGAGCCGGGCGAAGGCATCCAGTGCCTTGCGCAGCAGGCCAGAGGCCAGGTCGGCTGCAACCCGCAGCTCCGACGACGGCAGCGAGCGGGCCGAACCGCTCTCGATGATCGACTTGACCATGCGCGCGATCTTGGTGGCCTCGTCGCCGACGCGCTCGAGATTGGCGGTGGTCTTGGAGATCGCGATCAGCAGCCGCAGGTCGCGCGCTGTCGGTTGCCGGCGGGCGATGATCGACGACAGCTCGCGGTCGATGTCGATCTCCATCTGGTTGACCCGGATCTCGATCTGGTAGACATCCTGCACCGCGTCCAGGCTGAACTGGGTCAGCGCATGGATCGCATGGCGGATCTGGGTTTCCACCAGCCCGCCGAGTTCCATGACGCGCGAAGAGACGCCGTTGAGCTCGCTGTCGAACTGGGTGGACAGGTGTTTGTCAGTCATGTCGTGCTCCGGTTCAACCAAATCTCCCGGTGATGTAATCCTCGGTTTCCTTGCGCTGGGGCTTGAAGAAGATCTGCTCGGTCACCCCGACCTCCACCAGGTCGCCCAGGTACATGTACGCAGTGTAGTCACTGACGCGCGCCGCCTGCTGCATGTTGTGGGTGACGATCACCACCGTGTAATCCTGCTTCAGCTCGATGATCAACTCCTCGATCTTGGCGGTCGAGATCGGGTCGAGCGCGGAACAGGGTTCGTCCAGCAGCAGCACCTCGGGCTTGATCGCGATGCCGCGCGCGATGCACAACCGCTGCTGCTGGCCGCCGGACAGGCCAGCGCCGCTCTGGCCCATCTTGTCGCGGACTTCGCTCCACAAGGCGGCCTTGCGCAGTGCCCACTCGACCCGTTCGTCCATGTCGGTGGCGCCGAGCTTCTCGAACAGCCGCACGCCGAAAGCGATGTTGTCGTAGATCGACATCGGGAACGGCGTGGCCTTCTGGAACACCATGCCGATGCGCGCGCGGATCAGGGCCACGTCGCGCTTGGACTTGAGCAAGTTCTCGCCGTCCAGCACGATTTCGCCCTCGGCCCGCTGCTCCGGGTAGAGCTCGAACATGCGATTGAACGTGCGCAGCAGGGTCGACTTGCCGCAGCCGGACGGGCCGATGAAGGCGGTGACCTTCTTGTCGGCGATGTCGAGGTTGATGTCCTTGAGGGCGCGGAAGCCGCCGTAGTAGAAGTTCAGGTTGCGCACCGAAATCTTCGGCGGCTCCTGGAAGGTGAGGACGGTGTTCATCGGGGTCTCAAATCCGGTTTCGGGTCAGCGCGCGCGCCAGAATATTGAGCGCCAGCACCGCCATGGTGATGAGGAAGACGCCGGCCCACGCCAGCTGCTGCCAGTTTTCGTAAGGGCTCATGGCGAACTTGAAGATGGTGACCGGCAGGCTGGCCATCGGCTCGCCCAGGCTGGAGGTCCAGAACTGGTTGTTCAAGGCGGTGAACAGCAGCGGCGCGGTCTCGCCGGAAATCCGCGCGACCGCCAGCAGGACGCCGGTCACCACCCCGGCGCGCGCCGCCCGCAAGGTGATGCTCATGATCACCTTCCACTTGGGCGCACCGAGCGCATAGGCGGCTTCCCGCAGTCCCGACGGCACCAGCATCAGCATGTTCTCAGTGGTGCGGATCACCACCGGGATGACGATCAGTGCCAGGGCGATTACGCCAGCCCAGCCGGAGAACGATTTGAAGCGGGCCACCACCACGGCATAGACGAACAGGCCGATCACGATCGACGGCGCCGACAGCAGGATGTCATTGACGAAGCGCGTCAGGGACCCGAGCCAGCCCCGCGGGTCGTACTCGGCCAGGTAGATGCCAGCCAGGATGCCGATCGGCGTGCCGACGAAGGTCGCCAGCAGCACCATCAGGAACGAGCCGTAGATCGCGTTGGCCAGGCCGCCGGTCTCGTTGGGTGGCGGGGTCATCTGGGTCAGCGTGGCCCAGGTGAGGCCGCCGATTCCAAGGCGCGCCGTTTCCCACAGGATCCAGATCAGCCAGAACAGGCCGAACGCCATCGCCAGCAGCGACAGCGTCAGCGCCACCTGGTTGACGCGCTTGCGGGCGGCATACATGCGCTCGCGCTCGCGTGCGTCGTCGGCCTGGCGCACCAGCCGCTCGCCGGTTCCAGGAGCGAGATCGGTGCCGGCCCCGGCGCTCACGACTTGGCTCCTTCGTTGCGGCGCAGCCGGGCCAGCAACAGCTTGGACAGCGACAGCACCACGAAGGTGATGAAAAACAGCACCAGCCCCAGGTAGATCAGCGCTGCCTGGTGCAGGCCGCTGGCCGCTTCGGCGAATTCGTTGGCCAGCGCCGAGGTGATGCTGTTGGCGGCCTGGAACAGCGACAGCGAATCGAGCTGGTTGAAGTTGCCGATGACGAAGGTGACAGCCATGGTCTCGCCGATCGCCCGGCCCAGGCCCAGCATGATGCCGCCGATGACGCCGGCCTTGGTGTAAGGCAGCACCACGCGCGACACCACTTCCCAGGTGGTCGAGCCCAGCGCGTAGGCCGACTCCTTGAGCATCGGCGGCGTCACGTCGAACACGTCGCGCATCACCGAAGCGATGAAGGGGATGATCATGATCGCCAGGATGATCCCGGCCGACAGGATGCCGATTCCCACCGGCGGCCCCGAGACCAGCGCGCCCAGGTAGGGAACGCCGGCGAACAGCGCCTGCAGCGGCTGCTGGACATAAGTGGCCAGGATCGGCCCGAACACCAGCAGGCCCCACATGCCGTAGACGATCGACGGCACCGCGGCCAGCAGTTCGATCGCTGTGCCCAGTGGACGCTTCAGCCAGGCCGGCGACAGCTCGGTCAGGAACAGGGCGATGCCAAAACTCACGGGCACGGCGATCACCAGCGCGATCAGCGAAGTCGCCAGCGTGCCGTAGATCATCACCAGGCCGCCGTACTCGTTCTTGACCGGATCCCAGACGCTGTTGGTCAGGAAGCCGAGACCGAACTTTTCGATGGCCGGCCAGGCGCCGAACAGCAACGCGAGCAGGATGCCGAACAGCAATCCCAGCGTCACCAGCGCCGCCGCCTTGGCGGCCCAGCCGAACAGGCGGTCGGCGACCGGATTGAGGCGGTCGGGTCCCGCGGCCGGAGGCATGCTCATGCCGCGCCGCGAGCCCGCGGCTTCCAGTCGATTGAGCGTGGCCTCATGGGCCGGCAGTGTAGACGACACGGGTCAGCCTCAGCGCGATCCTGCGACCTACTTCAGCGCGATCGCCTTGCCCGAGGCGTCCTTGATCTCGCCCCAGGCCTTTTCGATCTGGGCCTTGACCGGCGCCGGCATCGGCACGTAGTCAAGGTCGTCGGCGGTCTTGTCGCCGTTCTTCATGGCCCATTCGAAGAACTTCAGCGTGGTGGCGGCCTGCGCCGGCTTGTCCTGGGCCTTCTGCATCAGGATGAAGGTGGCGCCGGTGAGCGGCCAGGCGTCCTTGCCGCTCTGGTTGGTCAGGATCTGGTAGAAGCTCTTGGACCATTCGGCGTTCACGGCCGCTGCCTTGAAGGCGCCGTCATCCGGTGAGACGAAGTTGCCAGCCGCATTCAGCATCTGGGCGTAAGTCATCTTGTTCTGCTTGACGTACGCGTACTCGACGTAGCCGATCGAGTTGGGCAAGCGTCCGACAAAGGCGGCGACGCCCTCGTTGCCCTTGCCGCCGGCGCCGGTTGGCCAGTTGACTGCCGTACCCTCGCCGACCTTCGACTTCCACTCGGGATTCACCTTGGACAGGTAATTGGTGAAGATAAAGCTGGTGCCGGAACCGTCGGCCCGGCGCACCGGAGCAATGGCGGCGTCAGGCAGCGCCAGCGTCGGGTTGAGCGCCTTGAGGGCCGCGTCGTTCCACTTGGTGATCTTGCCCAGGTAAATATCGCCCAATACCTGGCCATTGAGCTTGAGCTGTCCCGGCGCGATGCCCTTGATGTTCACGACCGGGACCACGCCACCGATCACGGTGGGGAACTGCATCAGGCCCTTGGCCTTCAGCTCGTCGTCCTTGAGCGGAGCGTCGGAAGCGCCGAAGTCAACGGTCTTGGCTTCGACCTGTTTCAGGCCAGCTCCGGAGCCGACCGACTGGTAATTGATGCGGACCCCGGTGGCCTTGTTGTAGTCGGAAGCCCACTTGGAATACAGCGGCGCCGGGAAGCTGGCGCCGGCGCCGGTGGCTTCCTGGGCTGCGGCAGAACTCGAAAAACCGAGGGCGACGAAAGCGGCGGTCAGGCCGGTGGCGATACGAATGCTGTGCGTCATGACGGACTCCGGAAGGTTGGTTCGGGGATGCGAGAACTCTAGGAATCTTTTGTGACATCGGCATGACAGCGCCTGTCACGCCGCTGTCATCTGCGCCCCATAGCCTAGCGGCTGATCGATCTCAACGGAGCTCCAAGATGACATACCGCCGCCTGCTTCTGACCGCTTTTGCCGCCGCCCTGGTGGCTGCCTGTGCCACTGGCCCGGCCCCCATGGCCCAGATGGCGCCGGTGTCGGTCGCCGACACCCTGGCCCGGACCCCGCAGCTGAGCACTCTGAACGGGCTGGTGCAGCGCGCCGGCCTGGTCGACATGCTGCGCACCGGCGGCCCCTACACCGTCTTCGCCCCGACCAACGAGGCGTTCCAGGCCGTGCCGGCCAAAACCATGGCCGAACTTGCGGCCGACCCCGCCCGCCTGAAAGCCGTGCTGAGCTACCACGTGTTGCCGATGCGCGTGGCCCAGGCCGACGTCAAGCCGGGCAATGCCAAGTCGGCCGAGGGCTCCAACCTGGCCCTGTCCCGCGCCGGCGACTTCGTGACGGTGGAGGACGCGATGGTCCAGACCACCGACATCGCCGCCAGCAACGGCGTCATCCACACCGTCGACCGCGTCCTGATCCCGCCAGTGCGCCGTTGAACCGCCGCCATGCCATGCGGGCCGCCGCGGCGGCGCTGCTGGCACGGCGAGCGACTTGGCGAGTGATAGGCTGCGCATCGGCTTTGCTATGCTGGTCCTGCAATGAATGAGGGCACCCTTCTCGCGGCGGTCGATCTCGGTTCGAACAGCTTCCGGCTCGAGATCGGCCGCCTCGATCACGGGCAGCTCCAGCGCATCCAGTACCTCAAGGAGACGGTGCGCCAGGGCAACGGCCTGGACGAAGCACGCAATCTCACGCGGGAGGCGATGCAGCGCGGCTGGGACTGCCTGGCGCGCTTCGGCGAGCGGCTGGCGGGTTTCAAGCAGGCGCAGGTCCGCGCCGTGGCCACCCAGACCCTGCGCGAGGCACGCAACCGCGACGCTTTCCTGGAGCGCGCCCATTCCATCCTCGGCTTTCCGATCGACGTCATCTCCGGCCGGGAAGAGGCCCGCCTGATCTACCAGGGCGTAGCGCGCCTGCTGCCCCAGTCGGACGAGCGCCGGCTGGTGGTGGACATCGGCGGCCGTTCGACCGAATTGATCCTGGGGCATCGCCATGCCGCCGACGTGACCGAGAGTTACCGCGTGGGCAGCGTGGCCTGGTCGATGAAACACTTCGCCGAAGGCCAGTTCTCGGAAAGCGCTTTCGCCAAGGCCGAAGTCGCGGCCAAGGCGGTGCTGGACGAAGCACTGGGCGCCTATCGGCGCGCCGATTGGGACGTCGCCTACGGCTCTTCCGGCACCATCGGCGCGGTGGCCGATGTGCTTGGCGCCGCCGGCAGGCCGCCCGGGCTGATTGACCGCGCCGGCCTGGCCTGGCTGCGGGAACGCCTGATCGCGGCGCGCACTGCAGACAAGCTGCGGCTGGATGGCATCAAGGAGGACCGGCGCACGGTCATCGGCGGTGGCCTGAGCGTGCTCCAGGCGGTGTTCGACCTGCTGGAGATCGACGCAATGCAGGCCGCCCAGGGCGCCTTGCGGCACGGCGTGCTGTACGACCTGCTCGACCGCGAGCACAGCGAGACCGACATTCGCTCCAACACCGTCAACCGGCTGGCCAGCCGGTTCGAAGTCGACCTGCCGCAGGCCAGGCGGGTCGGCCAGGTCGCGTGCCATCTGTTGAAACAACTTCGAAGCAGCGACACCACAGCCGCACACGACCGCTTGCAGCGCAAGCTCGGCTGGGCCGCGCAGTTGCACGAAATCGGCAGCCAGATCTCGCACAGCGACTACCACAAGCACGGCGCCTACATCCTGGACAACGCCGACGCGCCCGGCTTCGCCCAACCCGAGCTGCACCGCCTCAGCCTGCTGGTGCTGGGCCATCGCGGCAAGCTGCGCAAGCTCGATGCCGATTTCGAGGACGAGCTGTTCGTGCACCAGTTGCTGTGCCTGCGACTGGCTGTGATCCTGTGCCATGCGCGGCGCGATCCCGACCTCAAGGGCCTGCAGCTGGCCAGCGACGGGCACGTCATCACGCTGGGCCTGCGGTCGGACTGGTCGCAGGCGTGGCCTCAGTCGGCCCACCTGCTGCGCGAGGAAGTCATCGCCTGGCAGAAAACACCCTGGATCCTGGCGCTGACCTGACCGGCTTTCCGTCGGTTCAGCCGCAACCATCTAAACTGTAGATACCGTTCAACTTCCAACAAAAGTCCTGCCATGGCGACTCCCAGCAAACCCCGCAAGACCGCCGCGCCGGGCCGCAAACCGGCGGCCCGAAAAACACCCGTTCGCAAACCCGCTGCCGGAAAAACCGCTGTCGCCAAGGCCGCCTCCAAGCCGCGATCCAGGCCGCCGTCCACGCCCGCCGGGGCTGGGGGACGCACCCGGCCCGCAACGGCCAAGGTCGCCGCCAATCCAGGCGTCGTTGCCATGGACGCCGACAAGCCGAAAAAGCCCAAGCTGGTGCGCGACAGCTTCACCATTCCGAAAAGCGAGTTTCTGGTGCTGCAGGAACTGAAGCAGCGGGCCGGCAAGGCCGGGACGGTGGTCAAGAAGAGCGAGATCCTGCGGGCCGGGATCAAGGCGCTGGCCGCCATGAACGCAGCCACCTTCGCCGCGGCACTTGCCGCCGTGCCGGCGATCAAGACCGGCCGCCCGGCGAAAGACTAAGCCGACAGCTCCGGCGACTGCACCGCGATCACCACCGTCTGCTGGTGGCCGTCGCGCTCCCGGGTGCGCAGCCACCAGACGGCGCCTTTGCGGATCGGGCAGTCGCCATTCTTCATGCCGAGCAGCTGCGCCACCACCTGGCCGAGCGCCGGCTGGTGACCGACCACCAGCACTGCCTGGCGCGAGTCGGGCCAGCCCGCGGCTTCCAGCAGGCGCCCGGGCTTTTCGCCGGGGGCCAGTTCCTCGCGCAGCTTGTACTTGCGACCGAGCGGCAACACGGTCTGCTCGCAGCGCAGCGCCGGACTGCTCAGGATCCTGGCGGTTTCCGGCAGGTACAGGTCCAGCCACTGCGCCATGCGCGCCGCCTGTTTTTCGCCGCGCGGCGTGAGCGCGCGCTGCAGGTCGTCCTGGTCCAGGGTTTCGTCTTCAGCTTCGGCGTGGCGCCAGATCACCAGATCCATCTCATTGCCTCTTGTTCTCGCCCCGCAAGCCATAGCGTGCCATCAGGGCAGCCTGGGCTCCATGGGCCTTGGGGTCGGACGCGCCCTTGACGCGCTTGTAGGTTCCGTCGGCCATCAGGTCCCAGGCATCGCGCTCGTCGTGCAGGCAGGCCACCAGGCATTCGTCGACGATGCGCTGGCGCAAGCGCGGATCGTTCACCGGCCAGGCCAGTTCCACCCGCCGCAGCATGTTGCGGTTCATCCAGTCGGCGCTGGACAGATAGAGCTGCTCCTCGCTGCCGCAGCGCAAGTAGAACAGGCGGGAATGCTCCAGGAAGCGCCCGACGATCGACCGGACCCGGATGTTGTCGGTGACGCCGGGAACGCGCGCCGGCAGCATGCACGCGCCGCGCACGATCAGGTCGATCCTGGCGCCATGGCGACCGGCGCGGACCAGCGCCAGCATCAGCGCCTCGTCGGTCAGCGCGTTCATCTTCAGCACCACCCGCGATTCGACGCCACGGGATGCCGCCTCGCCCAGCACATCGAGCTTCTCGATCAGCTTGCGGTGCAGCTGGAACGGCGCGATCAGCG